>CATZYB010000051.1 GCA_958426095.1 uncultured Lachnospiraceae bacterium | reverse complement strand
TTATGCACGGGAAGTAGCTTTGAAGATCATGGATCATGAAATGGAAAAAATTCATGGAATTTCGAAAAAGTCTAAAAGAGAAATGCAGATGATGGAGGACAGCGCTTTTACGGCTCTTTTTGTTGTGCCGGCTATTGCAAGATTTCAGACCCGGGCGACGGATCAGCTGGCCGATTTTCTCGTAGAAGAATGGCGGAAAAACTTTCCGAAAAATCAGATCCAGCGGGGAGATTTTGAAAAAATCAATGCAGGTTTTAAAGAAAAGAGGGGTCTCCTTGACTTACTCAGAGGACGCGTAGTATAATGAAAAATACGAAATTTAAAGGAGTGAAATAAATGAGCGAATCATGTAGTGAATCCAGCTGCAGTTCATGTAATGTGGAAGGCTGTTCATCAAGAAAAGCAGAGGATTTTAGGGTTCCGGCCAATGCAAAAAGTCATATTCAGCATGTGATCGGCGTTGTCAGCGGTAAAGGTGGTGTGGGAAAATCTCTTGTCACCTCCGAACTTGCTGTTCTTTTGCAGAAACGTGGCTATAAAGTTGGCGTTTTAGATGCGGATATTACAGGACCATCCATTCCAAAGGTGTTTGGCCTTCATGGACAGGCTTTTGGCACAGATGACGGTATTATTCCTTTTGAAACTAAAACCGGAATTAAAGTTATGTCTGTCAATTTAATTCTGGACGACGAAGAAACTCCGGTTGTCTGGCGTGGACCGGTCATTGCCGGTGTTGTCAAACAGTTCTGGAATGAAGTTGTCTGGGGAGAATTGGATTATCTCCTGGTAGATATGCCTCCTGGAACCGGTGATGTGCCTTTGACTGTATTCCAGTCCCTTCCTGTGGATGGTATCGTCGTTGTGACATCTCCTCAGGAACTGGTTGGTATGATCGTTAAAAAAGCCTATAATATGGCGCAGATGATGAATATTCCGGTACTCGGACTTGTTCAGAATATGAGTTATATTCTTTGTCCGGATTGCGGAAAGAAGATTTATATTTATGGTGAAGGCCATGGAGAAGAAACAGCGAAAGAATTAAATATTCCGGCCTATGTTTCCATGCCGATGATTCCTGAGATCGCTGCACTGTGCGATGCGGGAGCCATTGAAGACTTTGATAACACTTACATGTCAGAGTTTATCGATAAACTGACAAAGTAATAAAAATAATAAAGTAAAAAATCTCTATCCATATTCCATATCAGGGGATTTGGATAGAGATTTTTGCTATTCTAAAAATTCAATAATACCTTCGCCAAGACGGGAGATACGTGCCTGGGAATAAACATCAAAACCGGCCTGTTCCAGACGGCTGCGTCCATTCTGGAAAGATTTTTCAATAAGAATACCGATTCCGGACACTTCTGCTCCGGCCATCTGCACGAGACGGGCCGCCCCGGTAGCTGCTTCGCCATTGGCAAGGAAATCGTCAATGATAAGGACTTTATCATTACGATGAATATAATTTCTGGATAGAGTCAGTTCATAACTGGTCCCTTTTGTAAAAGATGTGATATTTGTCTGAAATACCTGACCGTTTAAAATTTTAGATGTCTGCTTTTTCAAAATGACCATCGGTACTTTGAGGGCCTGAGCGGTGTAGACAGCCGGTGCAATTCCTGAACTTTCAATAGTGAGCACCCTTGTGATTCCTTAATCTTTAAAGTGTTCACAAAAATCAAGCCCTACGGCTTCCATCAGATCAGGGTCTACCTGATGATTCAGGAATCCGTCAACTTTTAATACAGAGTCACTGAGAGCTCTGCCTTCTGCCATAATTCTATCCTTGAGTAATTTCAATTTTTTCACCTCGTATGTAATACTATGCTTTGCACAGAATATCACAGCGCATCGCTTTTGTGACCATTATAGCATATCCATGAATCGGTGGAAAGATTTTTAAATAATTTTACATTAAAAAACATTTTTTCACATTATGGTCATAATTTTTATATATAATAAAGAAAATTGAGCCTCGTAAAGAATGATTTCGGCTTGAAAGGGGACATATTATGAAAAACTGTAAAATTTTAGTGATTGATGACGAAAGCCGTATGAGGAAACTTGTCCGCGACTTTCTTACCAAAAAGGGATATGAGGTACTTGAGGCATCCAACGGTGAAGAGGCCATGGATATATTTTACGAAGATAAAGAAATCGACTTGTTGATATTAGATGTGATGATGCCAAAGATGGATGGCTGGGAAGTATGCCGGGAAGTCCGAAAAACTTCCAGAGTACCGATCATCATGCTGACTGCCAAGGGGGATGAGCGGGATGAACTGCTTGGATTTGAACTTGGCGTAGACGAGTATGTCACGAAGCCTTTCAGCCCAAAGATTCTTGTTGCCAGAGTGGAAGCCATATTGAGGCGAAGCAGCGTAAGTAATGACAGTGGCGTCACCAGGGCCGGGGACATTACAATGAATAAAAATGCCCACGAAGTTTTTGTCGGTGACCAGTTGATCGAACTTAGCTATAAAGAATTTGAACTGCTGGCCTATTTTATTGATAATCAGGGGATTGCCCTGTCCAGAGAGCGCATTTTGAATAATGTATGGAATTACGATTATTTTGGAGATGCCCGGACGATCGATACCCATGTGAAGAAATTGCGGAATAAGCTTGGGAAACGCGGCGAGTACATTAAGACCATCTGGGGCATGGGCTATAAATTTGAGGTGTCGAAGGACTAATGGAGGCTTTCTATGAATAAATCATTACGGGTAAAATTGTCTGTTATCCTGATGGCCACAGTTCTTGTGACGATGATCATTTCGGTAGTAGTGAATAAGTTTTTCCTTGTTGATTATTATATATCCGGTAAACAAAAAGCTTTGGTTGGCGCTTTTAACCAGATCAATCAGATGTACAATACCTTCGGTATTTATGATGAAACGGAATCATCGGATGCGGGGGATGAAACTGAAAATGGAGTTGGAGACAGTTACCAGTGGTTTGGTCAGGGCGGCATTGTCAGTTTAAAGGATTTTGTGGACTTTGAGTTATCCATGGAACAGCTCAGTCAGAATAATAATATAGGTATTCTTTTATATCGGATTCAAAATAAGCGGGTCATTAATCAAAAGACGGTTTATGATATGCAGGTTTTATTTTCCTCCAGCGGCAACAATTCATCCAATGAGTCCGATGTGGAGAGTTTTGCCATTTACCGGGATTATATCCAGTCGGAAAATCGGACGGAAATCTCCAGTGAAAGTGAAACCTATGCTTTGCAGAAAGTCTATGTCAAACGTATGAATTCTTCATACATCTATCTTATTGGCAATCTGGACAATGGCGATTACATTATGCTTCGGGCTTCGATAGAAAGTATCCAGGAAAGCGCTCAGATTTCCAGTCAGTTTTTTGTTTATGTGACTATATGTGTTTCCTGTGTCAGCTTTTTGGCCATGCTGTTTATATCCAGACGCTTTACGGAAAAAATACTGGATCTGGCAAAAATTGCCCAGAAGATGTCTCACCTGGATTTTGCCCAGAAATATCCTGTGGAGACGGAGGATGAGATCGGGGTGCTTGGAGAAAGTATCAATACCCTTTCTGAGACATTGGAAAAGACTCTGGGAGAATTAAAGAGCGCCAATGTACAGCTTCAGCGTGAATTGGAGAAGAAGGTACAGATCGATGAAATGCGTAAGGAATTTTTATCAAATGTATCTCATGAACTGAAAACACCAATTGCGCTTATTCAGGGATATGCTGAAGGACTTCAGGAAAATATCAACGACGATGCAGAAAGCCGGGATTTCTATTGTGAAGTTATTATGGACGAAGCGGCTAAAATGAATGTTCTTGTCAAGAAGCTGCTGGATCTGAACCAGATTGAATTTGGTACGGAGACGCTGACAATGGAGCATTTTGATATCATAGCTACGATTGACAATATCTTATCCAATGCGGAAATACTTTTCCGTCAGAAGGAAGCGGTTCTGAAGTTTAATGCAGAAAATTCTGTATATGTCTGGGGCGATGTCTATCTGGTTGAAGAAGCTTTTACAAATTATATGTCCAATGCTCTCAATCATGTAGATGGCGAGAAAATCATCGAAGTCAAAGTTGAGAAAAAGAATGATGTTGTAAGAATTTCTGTTTTTAATACAGGCGCATTGATTCCGGAAGATGATATTGAACAGATCTGGGTAAAATTCTACAAAGTGGATAAGGCCAGAACACGGGAATATGGCGGAAGCGGCGTTGGCCTGTCGATTGTAAAGGCGACCATGGAACGTCTCGGACAGCGCTATGGCGTGGAAAACCGGGAAAACGGTGTGGAATTCTGGTTTACATTGGATGCTTCCAATGAAGTTCCTGAATTGCCTGAGAATGTTGAGAGCGACTAACAGAAAATACCCTGCGGTGGTCTTCCGCAGGGTATTATGCTATATATGTATTTTATTGCAACTCAATTTTTCCGGAAATATCGTCATTAATTACATAATAAGCCATAAATTCTTCAGGTTTTACATAAAGCTTCAAATCTTTAATGTCCTTAATTTTGTTTCCGTCGTTGATCCAGATTTCTTTAATCTTTGCAACGATATCCTTTTCACTTACCTGTAAGCCCTGATACTCTACAAACAATGATGTTTTCATAAATTGCCTCCTTAGAAATATACATCTTAATGTTCTGATTATTATACTATTAAATTTTTGTTTGTTTTGCAATGGAAAATTTTTCAGATTTATGATAGAATAATTTAGATAAGCAAAATTTTAGGAGATTAAAGCAATGATTACCATTATTGATTACGATGCAGGAAATATAAAAAGTGTGGAAAAGGCCTGTCAGTATCTTGGCCAGGACGTAAAGATCACCCGGGACAGAGACGAGATCATGGCGGCCAGCCATGTGATCTTACCAGGGGTTGGAGCTTTTGGAGATGCTATGAGCCATTTAAAGGAATATCATTTGATACAGACGATTTACGATGTGGTTGAAAAGAAAACACCTTTTCTCGGACTATGCCTTGGTCTGCAGCTCTTATTTGAACGGAGCGATGAAAGCAAAGGGGTGAGCGGCCTGGGAATTCTTCCGGGAGAGATTTTGTCGATCCCATCGGCTTCAGGCCTTAAGATTCCCCATATGGGATGGAATTCGCTGGATATTACACCGGAAGCTCGCCTTTTTAAAGGTATTGAAGGAAATCCCTATGTATATTTCGTTCATTCTTATTATTTAAAAGCCAAACGGCCTTCTGATGTGGCGGCAAAGACCTGGTACAGTGTAGATATTGATGCGTCGGTGGAATCGGGGAATGTCTTTGCCTGTCAGTTCCATCCGGAAAAAAGCAGTCAGACCGGATTGCAGATATTGAAGAATTTTACAGAAATTTAGGAGGCAGAAAATGTTTACGAAGCGAATTATACCATGTTTGGACGTACATAACGGACGGGTTGTCAAGGGTGTAAACTTTGTCAATTTAAAAGATGCCGGAGACCCGGTGGAAATTGCGGCCGCCTATGATAAAGCCGGGGCGGATGAGGTAGTATTTCTGGATATTACGGCTTCTTCGGATGCACGAAATACTGTAGTCGATCTGGTTCGCCGTGTGGCTGAAAATGTATTCATTCCTTTTACAGTCGGCGGCGGTATCCGGACAGTCGAAGATTTCCGTGCACTGCTGCGCGAGGGCGCAGATAAGATTTCTATTAATTCTTCGGCCATTAATCGGCCGGAGCTGATTTCAGAAGCGGCAGACAAGTTTGGCAGCCAGTGTGTTGTTGTCGCTATTGATGCCAAACGACGGGCCGACGGCAGCGGATGGAATATCTATAAAAACGGCGGACGGATTGATACAGGGCTGGATGCTTTAGAATGGGCCGAGCGGGTGAATAAACTGGGTGCAGGAGAAATCCTTCTTACCAGTATGGACTGTGACGGAACAAAAACCGGATATGACATTGAATTGACCCGTCAGATTGCTGAAATTGTTTCTGTACCTGTTATTGCCTCCGGCGGCGCGGGAACGAAGGAACATTTTTATGAAGCCCTGACGGAAGGCAAAGCAGATGCAGCGCTGGCGGCCTCTTTGTTCCACTATAAAGAGCTGGAGATCAGCGATTTAAAACGCTACTTAAGTGATAAAGGCGTTTCTATGCGTCTGTGATTTAAAATATACAAAGGAGAAGGATAATTATGGCAGCAATCAGCAACGATTGGCTTGAACCGCTGACACCGGAATTTCGTAAGCCTTATTATGCAAAGCTTTATAAAACAATTCTTACTGAATATAATAGCCGTCAGATCTTTCCGGCGGCCGATGATATTTTTAACGCGTTTAACTTCACCCCTCTCTCGAAAGTGAAAGCCGTCATCCTCGGTCAGGACCCATATCATGGTGATGGACAGGCTCATGGCCTTTGTTTTTCGGTCAAACCGGATGTGGAGATCCCACCGTCTCTGGTAAATATTTATACGGAACTGCATGAAGATTTGGGCTGCTACATACCGAATAATGGCTATCTGAAAAAATGGGCGGATCAGGGCGTATTATTGTTGAATACGGTACTCACCGTGCGGGCTCATCAGGCCAATTCCCACCGGGGTATTGGCTGGGAAGAATTTACGGATGCTGCGATCCGTGTGCTGAATGAAGTGGACCGGCCGATAGTATTTATTCTTTGGGGACGTCCGGCCCAGATGAAGAAATCGATGTTAAATAATCCAAAACATTTGATTTTGGAGGCGCCCCACCCGAGTCCTCTGTCTGCTTATCGAGGATTCTTTGGAAGCCGCCCGTTCAGCCAGACAAATAACTTTTTAAAAGAACATGGTATCGAGCCGATCGACTGGCAGATAGAGAATATATAGAAAATTCTCCTCGCAGAAACCGTTTCAAGGTTTCCAAGAGGAGAATTTTTTTAAAATTTAAATGCCGTCAGCCAGATTTTTATTGGCTGTGGCCAGCATGAGTTTGATTCGGTTGACCTGATTTACTTCGCTGGCGCCCGGGTCGTAGTCGATGGCTACGATATTGGAACCCGGATATGTACTTCTGAGTTCTTTAATAACACCTTTGCCGACAATATGGTTCGGCAGGCATCCAAATGGCTGGGTACATACGATATTTCCGGCGCCCTGATGGATCAGTTCGATCATTTCGCCGGTCAGGAACCATCCTTCACCGGTCTGGTTACCGATGGAAACGATCGGTTCAGCGTATTTGGCAAGTTCTTCGATTTTCGCCTGCGGATGGAAATGGCGGCTCTTTTCAAGTTCCTTACGGGCCGTCTTACGAACTGCTTCAAGAGCTTTAATAGTCGCATTACCCATCACGGCGCCTTTCTTACTTTTTCCAAGTTTTTCGTATTTAAAGTTGCTGTTATAAGCGCTGTATAAGAAGAAATCCAAAAGGTCCGGCATAACCGCCTCGGCGCCTTCTTTTTCCAGCAGGTCCACCAGATAGTTGTTGGCGGAAGGAGAGAATTTAACGAGAATTTCTCCGACAATGCCGACTCTCGGCTTTTTAAGATTTTCATCGATCGGGAGCTGGTCAAAGTCACGAATAATTCCCTGAATATTCTTTTTAAAGCTGTTTCGATTCTTTCCTGTGATCGAATCGATACAAACCTGCTGCCAGTATTTGTGAAGGCGGTCAGCTGAGCCCGGATAAATCTCATAAGGACGCATCCGATAAAGTACACGCATGAAAACATCGCCGTAAACGATGGCCTGCATGGCTCCGATCAAAAGCTTCGGAGTGATTTTGAGACCCGGATTGGATTCCAGACCTGCCGCATTGATGGATACGACCGGAATCTGATGCATTCCTGCATTTTGAAGCGCACGGCGGATAAATCCGATGTAGTTGGTCGCACGGCAGCCGCCGCCGGTCTGGGTCATGGCAATAGCTACTTTATTTAAATCATATTTGCCTGAAAGCAGCGCCTTCATAATCTGTCCGATCACACAGATGGAAGGGTAGCAGGCATCGTTGTTTACATATTTCAAACCGATATCAATGGCCTCTTTATCGCAGTCCGGAAGAAGATCAACTTTCAGACCATTATACCGAAGCGCCTCGATCAATATATCAAAATGGATCGGAGACATATTCGGGGCGAGAATCGTATAGTCCTTCGCCATTTCTTTTGTAAAGATAATGCGGTCATGAGCGCTTGTGCGGATTTCTCCATGAATATGTTTCTGTTCACGCAGACGGATGGCCGCTATGAGGGAACGGATACGGATACGGGCGGCTCCCAGGTTGCTGACTTCATCGATTTTCAGGCAGGTGTAAAGCCGTCCGGAACCCGTCAGAATATCTTTTACCTGGTCTGTTGTTACCGCATCCAGACCGCAGCCAAAGGAGTTGAGCTGGATAAGTTCCAGATTCTCCTGGGTCTTTACAAACTGAGCAGCTTTGTAAAGCCGGGAGTGATACATCCACTGGTCGGAGACGATGAGCGGACGCTCAATCTCGGCCAGATGGGACACACTGTCCTCGGTCAATACAGCAATACCATAGGAAGTGATCAGTTCCGGAATACCATGGTTGATTTCTTTATCAATGTGATATGGACGTCCGGCCAGGACAATTCCCTTCATATGGTTATCCCGCAGGTATTTGATCGTTTCCTCGCCTTTATCCTTCATATCCTGACGGGCTTTGGCAAGTTCCGTCCAGGCGGCGTCTACGGCATCTTTGATTTCCTGAGGACGGATATCTGCAGTGCCGCAGAACTCTTCCGTCATTCTCTGAATAATATGTTCTTTATTATCCAGGGAGAGGAACGGATTCATAAACCGGATATGTTCAGAAGCCAGTTCTTCCACGTTGTTTTTTATGTTTTCCGAATAAGAAGTAACGATCGGACAATTGTAATGGTTGTTGGCGCCTTCCACCTCATCCCGTTCATAAGGAATGCTTGGATAGAAAATGAAGTCCACACCGTTTTTGATCAGCCACATGATATGTCCATGGACCAGCTTGGCCGGATAGCATACGGATTCACTCGGGATGGATTCGATACCCAGCGTATAGATATTAGCGGAAGACTGAGGGCTCAGAACAACCTGGTAGCCCAGTTTTGTAAAGAAGGTAAACCAGAATGGATAGTTTTCATACATATTCAGTACGCGCGGAATACCCACTTTACCCCGTCTGGCCTTATCTTCCGTCAGCGGTTCATATTGGAAAATACGTTTGTATTTATAATCAAATAAGTTCGGGATAGTGCTGTCAGCTTTTGCTTTTCCGATACCGACTTCGCATCGGTTTCCTGTAATGAACTGACGTCCGCCGCTGAAGCGGTTGATCGTCAGATGACAGCTGTTTGTGCAGCCTTTACACCGTCCCATAGAGGTTGTATATTTCAGCGCGATCATCTTATCCAGAGAAAGCATGGTGGATTCTGTACCGTCATACCGTTCTCTGGCAATAAGAGCCGCACCAAAAGCGCCCATAATACCGGCAATATCCGGGCGGACAGCATCTCGTCCGGAAATACGCTCAAAGCTCCGAAGAACGGCATCATTATAAAATGTACCGCCCTGAACAACAATCTTTTCTCCCAGATCTTTCGGGTCTGTCAGCTTGATAACTTTTAAGAGGGCATTTTTAATAACGGAATAAGCCAGTCCGGCAGAGATATCACCGACCTGGGCGCCCTCTTTCTGGGCCTGCTTAACATTTGAGTTCATGAACACCGTACAGCGGGAGCCCAGGTCAATTGGATTTTCAGCAAATAAAGCCACTTTTGCAAAATCAGAAATCTCATAGTTCAAAGATTTGGCAAAAGTTTCAATAAAGGAACCGCAGCCGGAAGAGCAGGCTTCATTTAAAAGGACGCTGTCTACCGTATTGTTTTTAATCTTAATACATTTCATATCCTGGCCGCCGATATCCAGAATGCAATCCACTTCCGGTTCAAAGAAAGCAGCGGCATAGTAGTGGGCCACTGTTTCAACTTCACCTTCATCCAGCATGAAAGCGGCTTTCATTAAAGCTTCGCCGTAACCGGTGGAGCAGGCGCGGACGATACGTGCGCTGTCCGGAAGCTGTTCTTTGATTTCTTTGATGGCACGGATCGTTGTATTCAGCGGGCTTCCGTTATTGTTACTATAGAAAGAATAAAGAATCGTTCCATCTTCGCCGACGATGGCAACTTTTGTTGTCGTCGAGCCGGCGTCGATACCGAGAAAACAGTCCCCTTCATAATCTTTGAGATTTCCTTTTTTTACCGCATGTTTATTATGACGTTCTGTAAAAGCATCATAATCGGCCTGATCTTTAAAAAGAGGCTCCATACGCTTGGATTCTGCTTCGATCTTGATATCCGAAGAGAGGAGAGCGATCAGCTCATCCAATGTCCGGCCTTCCGTATTGCTGTCGTTCATTGCCGCACCCATGGCCGCAAATAAATGGGAATTCTCTGGGGCAATGATATATTCTCCGGATAAATGGAGTGTCCGAATGAAAGATTCCTTTAATTCGGAAAGGAAATGAAGCGGACCTCCAAGAAAAGCCACATGTCCCCGAATCGGTTTGCCGCAGGCCAGACCGCTGATCGTCTGATTAACTACGGCCTGAAAAATAGAAGCCGATAAATCGGCTTTTGTGGCGCCCTCATTGATCAAAGGCTGAATATCCGATTTTGCAAAGACACCGCAGCGGGCCGCGATAGGATAAATAGCCTGATAATCTTTTGCATATTCATTCAGACCGGAGGCGTCTGTTTGAAGAAGAGAAGCCATCTGGTCAATGAAAGAACCTGTACCTCCGGCACAGATGCCGTTCATACGCTGTTCAATATTTCCCTGAGAAAAATAAATAATTTTTGCATCTTCACCGCCAAGCTCAATGGCCACATCTGTTTTTGGCTCAAAATACTGGAGTGCGGTGGATACAGAAATAACTTCCTGGACAAATGGGATATTCAATGGCTTGGCGATGGACATACCGCCGGAACCGGTGATCATACCGTGAATATCCACATTGCCCAAAGCATTTTTTGCTTTGATGATCAGATCCAGAAGTGTTTCACGAATGTTGGCAAAGTGACGCTCATAATTCGAGAAAACCACCTGATTTTTATCATCCAGACAGGCAATTTTTACGGTCGTTGAACCGATATCAATTCCTAATCTATATGTAGTATTCATGCAATTCCTCCTAAGAGTTTCTATATAAAATATATATTCTTTGTCGAATGTATTATAGTACAACCGGGCAAAAAACTCAATACTCACTTTGGCAGGTTCCTATACACCTTTTTCTGGAAAACTGCATAGAATAAATAAAAAAGCAGGTGGGCCTATGAATTATTTTGTGCGGCGTCAGGACAATGAATACGGAAGATGTGACGGGATGTTGCATGAGATCCAGGAAAGGGACAGTTTGTATAAGGTGTCCCGGCTTTACGGCGTGACTGTGGAAGATTTAATGGAAAAAAATCCCACGGTAGATGTTTATAATCTGACGATTGGTGATAAACTATGTATACCGGTCAAACATATACCCTATATCATACAGAATGGAGATACTCTGGACTGGCTTCTCGAACATTTTAATATGGATTATGCGACTTTCCGGAATGCCAATCCACAGATGAAACCGATCATGATGACAGAAAATGACGTGGTTTACATTCCGGAGACAGACGGCTAAAGTAAGTGTCGGTTGACAAAAAACAAGGCTTTTACTATAATAAAACTAATTGTAAAACATGGAAAAAGGGGCAGCTTTCATGCGGCAGCCCCTTTAATATTCACAGAGAGGGTTTCATATGTCATTATTAGATAAGTTAGAACGTAAATTTGGAAAGTTTGCAATTCCAAATCTGATGAAATATATCATCATTATATATGTTGTCGGGTGGCTGCTGCGTATAGCGACGCCAGGGGTTTACGAGAGCTATTTTATGCTGGATGCAAGCCAGATCCTTCGGGGACAGGTATGGCGGATTTTTACGTTTCTTCTGCAGGCCCCATCGGACAATCCATTGTTTTTGCTCATTGCCCTGTATTTTTATTATATGATCGGCAGTGTGCTGGAACGGACATGGGGCAGTTTTCGGTTCAATGTTTACTATTTCACAGGAGTACTTGGAACAGTACTGGCTGCGATCATTATTTATCTGATCACAGGAAGAGTCTATTATCTGGATACTACCTATATTAATGCGTCGCTGTTTCTTGCTTTTGCTTTTGAATACCCGGACATGCAGGTATTGTTCATGTTCATCATCCCGATCAAGATGAAATGGCTGGCTTATATCGATATGGTGCTTTATGGCTACAGTCTGGTTGTGGGCAGCTGGGGAACCCGGATCGCGATCATTGTATCTTTGCTGAACTTTGTTTTGTTCTTTTCGTCTATCGTCCGCCGCAAAGGCTATTCGCCGAAACAGGTCCATCGGAAGATGACTTATACAAAGGCTGTCAAACAGGCCAGACAGGCTTCGACCCATCATAAATGTGCAGTCTGCGGACGTACTGAAGAAGATGATGAGACATTGGAATTTCGTTATTGTTCAAGATGTAATGGAAATTATGAATATTGTCAGGAACATTTGTTTACCCATCAACATATTAAATAAATTCAGGTGATTTTATGAAGTGGTATAAAAAGCTTTATTTGGGGAAATCCATTAAACAGGCGAAATGGGTTCGTTTTCAAATAACTTTTGGAAAAAGATCCAAAGGTTATTACTGTATCACCCTGTCGAATTCTCCGCATAATCTCCTGGATATTTATCCGAGTCAGTTTTTAAGGACTCCGGAAATGAATACAGACGGAATATATATTGTGGGATTGGCTTCGAATAAAACAGAAGCATTTGATGTGGTCAGGGATATTATTGAAGATGTGTATGTCCATACCCACAGCTTTGATCTGAGAAGCTATTTAGGTATTACAGTTTAGAGGTGTTGAAGTGATACATATCATTCTATTGATTTTAAAAATACTCGGGTGTATCATCCTTGGAATTTTGGCATTGCTTCTGGCTGTGCTGCTTATTGTTCTTTTTGTTCCTTTCCGCTATGAGCTTTCAGCCGCCTATGACGGAGAGGCGGAAGCTTTTGGAAAGCTTTCATGGCTGCTTGGAGCATTGAGGGTACAGGGCAGTTTTAAAGATAAAAAATTCCAGGCCAGAGTTTCTGTGCTGTGGTTTCAGGTTTTCAGCATGGGTGAAAAAACGGAGGAAGCCGTCGGGAATGATGAAAAGGCGGCCGATGATACGACGGAGATCTCGTCATCAGATCTTAATAATCCGGAAAGCCCCAAGATATGGGCCGAACCTGAGGTTCCGTCCGGTTCCAAAGCTCCGGAAAAACCAGGTCATACAGACAGTTCTCAGGCTCCGGTTGAAACCGGGACTAAATCATTGCCGAAGCCTAAAAAAAAGGAAAAAAAGCAAAAGCCTAAAAAACCGGGTCTTGGAGAGCGGTTTTCCAAAGTTTTCGAGGGGCTGGAAAAAAAGATTTCTTCCGCAGAAAAACAGTATGAAAAACTTGTGCATAAAAAGGAATTGCTGGAACGATTCTGGAATGCAGAGTTTACTCAGAGAAGCATTGCTTTTGCTAAAAAAGCGCTTTTCTCTATTCTGTGTCATTTGCGTCCGAAGCATCTTTCAGGAAATATTCATTTTGGCTTTGATAAACCGTCCGATACAGGAAAGGTTCTCGGCTATGCCAGTATTTTTTATGCCTGGTATGGAAATTCTTTGAAATTGCATCCGGATTTTGAAAAAACATCTTTGGATGGCGACATCCATATTCAGGGGTCCGTTCAATTGTATATTTTTCTTTATTGGGGCTTGCGCGGCCTTTTAAATAAGGATTTAAGAAAATTATTGAAA
>CATZYB010000050.1 GCA_958426095.1 uncultured Lachnospiraceae bacterium | reverse complement strand
ATTCATCAACTCTGGCCGATATAGCCGCCCGATCGCCCCGTTTGAATTTCATAAGGACAGACAGAACTATAAGAGACTCTTTTTGAATTCGGCTGGTGCGATATCCCAGTTCCAATTCTTCCATAGAAAATTCCCGAATCTCGCCGCCGGCATCGACTGCCCGGACGGATTCGATGACCTGCTTCATCTCGCCGCCGTAAGCGCCCGCATTCATCGTTACTGCGCCTCCAAGTGTGCCCGGAATTCCCGTGGCAAATTCAAATCCTGTATAACCTCTGGCCGAAATATCCTTCGCCAGTTTTGCCAGCATGATCCCGGCCCCGGCACAGATACGGATTTCTTTGGTTTCCTCTTCCTGAATTTCTGAAAAATCAAGATTTCTGCATATCTGGAAAATAACGCCCCGAAAGCCCTTATCTCCGACAAGCAGATTACTTCCATTTCCAATGATGTAAAAAGGTATTTGATTATCCTGACACCACCTTAACCCCCGTATCAGGCCTTCTTCGGTCTGCGGAGACGCAAAGAGGTCGGCCGGTCCGCCAATCCGAAAGGTCGTATGGTTTTTCATCAGCTCATTTTCACATACATACCCCGGTCCAATCGCCGCTTCCAATTTTTCTGCTGCTGTCATAAAATGCTGTCCTTTCTATCCCTTTCAGAAATAATCTTATAGGCTGCGCCGGAAATGCCTGCATCATTCCCCAATACGGCCAGTCTTACCGACGTATTTTTAAGGCCAGAAAACGCCTGTTCCCTGAAATGTTTTTCGACCAGTGCCCGCAGATATTCTCCGGCCGCCGAAACACCGCCGCCGATCAATATGCATTCCGGATTGATCACCGTACAGATTCCGGCCAGCGCCCGGCCCAGATACATGGTGACTTTATCCATGATCAGCTCTGCCGCTTCATCACCCGACTTTGCCGCATCCAGCACATCTTTGGCAGTAAAACTCCCCTTTTCTTCCAATAAGTTTCTTAATATAGAAGGTATGTCCGATCCGGATAAATAATGCCGGGCATAATTAACGATACCCGTGGCTGAAGCAATCTGTTCCAGACAGCCCCGGTTTCCGCAATTACATCTTCCGACAATGTCTTCCTCTTCCACACAGATCATATGGCCAATTTCCCCGGCACAGCCGCCCGAGCCATTTAAAATCCGGCCATCAACGACGATACCTCCGCCCACGCCGGTTCCAAGAGTGACCATAACAAGATTCCGGCAGTCTTTTCCACCGCCAAGCCACATCTCGCCCAGAGCCGCCACATTGGCATCATTCGCCGCCCTTACCGGAATATCCAAATTCCGGCTTTGCGTCTGTCGCTCAAAGGCTGCTGCCAGAGTGCTTGAAAACTGATCGGCCACCGCCATTTCAGACCATCCAAGATTCACACAGCCTTTAACAATATTTTCCTCCAGGACCGGTCCCGGCAGACCGATACCCACGCCGTTCAAATCTTTCGCTTCGATGCCCATATCATTGCACTTTCTTACAATCGATTCGGCAATTTCTGAAAGTATATGTGATCCTTTATCCTGTATATTCGTCGGAATAGACCATTTTTCCCGAAGTCTGTCATCAAACAGTCCAAACTTGATCTCTGTTCCGCCCACATCAACGCCTATTGTCCACTGTCCCATTTTACATACCATCCTGCTTTCCCTGAAGATTTCCTGTAACTCTGCGATACAGCTCATGTGCCGCATTGTACCCCATCTGTTTCTGACGATAATTGATTGCTGCAGATTCCACGATGATCGCCACGTTTCGTCCCGGACGGATTGGAATCGAATGGCAGACAACCTTGTTGCCAAGATATTCTGTATACTGTTCATCCAATCCCAGACGATCATATTCCCGCTCCCGATCCCAGGATTCCAATTTAACAACAAGGCTGATCTTCTGAGTTTCCCGGACGCTCTGGATACCGAACAGGGACTTGACATTAACTATGCCTATACCGCGAAGTTCGATAAAATACCGGGTGATATCTGGCGCTGTTCCTACCAGTTCTGTATCACTGATTTTTTTAATCTCCACCACGTCATCGGAAACAAGACGATGTCCGCGTTTGATCAGCTCGAGAGCCGCTTCACTCTTTCCGATGCCGCTCTCACCGATAATAAGCACGCCTTCACCAAAAACATCCACCAAAACGCCATGGATGGAGATTCTCGGCGCCAATTCCTCCTGAAGGATACGGATCGCTTTATTCATAAAGCCGCAAGTGCCATCCGGACAAAGCATCAGCGGAATCTGATATCGGGTAGCCAGTTCAATGACTTCATCGGCCGGTTTCAGATTTCGGCAGAAAACCATGCATGGAATACCCGCCTGAAAAATTTTCTCATACATTTTCATCCCGTGGTCTTCATAATTCATTTCAACATAAGCGCTTTCTACCATGCCGACAATCTGAAGCCTCTCGTAATCAAAATGTTGAAAAAATCCGGCCAGCTGCAGCGCCGGACGGTTTACGTCCGACTGACGGATTTCCACTTTATCTACATCGACTTCCGGATTCAGAAGTGTCAGCCGTAACGGTTCCATAATTTTACTTAACTTTACATGGTAATTATCTGGTATATGATCAAACATGCTCTTACTCCTTTCATTTGTTCACAGTATACCATGATTTCCAACTTCATGAAATACTTCTCTGAGAAATCAATGCGGCTGTTTTCTGAAAAATGTATAGACGGATTCCGCCGCCGCTTCATTCATAGACGGTACCTGCTTCAGCTCTTCCACCGACGCCTCCCGGATTTTTTGAATATCTCCGTAATAACGCATCAGGGCTTTGCGCCTCGCCTCGCCGATGCCCGGTATATCCTCCAGGATAGAACGCACCTGGGTCTTACTTCTCAGGCTCCGGTGATACTCTATGGCAAACCGATGGGCCTCGTCCTGGATCCGGGTCACAAGTCTAAAAGCTTCCGATGTCCGGTCAATGACAATCTCTTCATCATCGAAATAAATCCCCCGTGTCCGGTGGAAATCATCTTTGACCATACCGCAGACCGGAATGTCCAGACCAAGTTCCATCAAAACCTTCTGGGCAATATGAACCTGCCCTTTACCGCCATCCATTAAGATCAGATCTGGAAATAAGGAAAAGCTTCCCATAGCTGCATCCATATGCTTAGCCTCCAGTTCCTTCTGTTCCCGCTGACCGTGGGTAAATCTCCGTGTCAGCACTTCTTCCAAACTGTGATAATCATCCTGTCCCTGGATATCCCGGATCTTAAACTTTCGGTAGGCGCTCCGTTTCGGCTTTCCTTTTTCATAGACAACCATGGAGCCGACCTTTTCAAAACCGCTGATATTGGATATATCATAAGCTTCCATCCGGGTCAGCAGAGGCAGTCCGAGAAGGTCGGCCAGTTCCCTGACGGCCCCTACGGTCCGTGCCTCTTCCCGTTTCAATTTTTCACTGTCTTTATTTAAAATATTCAGAGCATTTTTATTAGCCAGTTCCACCAGCCGTTCTTTCTGGCCTTTCTTTGGCACTCTGAGAACGACCTTTTGTCCCCTCTTTTCCGACAACCAATGTAAAATGATCTCCGAATCTTCAATCGTTTCCGGCAGCATTAATTCCCGAGGCACAAACGGGGATTCTCCATAGAACTGTTTTACAAAAGAAGTCAGCACGGCAGACCTGCTCTCACTTTCCACTCCCGTCAGATAATAATGATCCCGCCCGATCAAACGGCCGTTTCGGATAAAAAACACCTGGACCACCGCCTCATTGCCGGCCCGGGCCAGCCCGATGACATCCTTATCTTCCATCTGGGAACTCGTAACTTTTTGTTTTTCTGTGATCTGCTGAATACTCCGGATCAGATCCCGGTACTCCATGGCTTTTTCATAGGCCATCGCCTCCGAAGCCTTCATCATTTGATCTGTGAGCATCTGAATGACCGGCTCGTAATTTCCTCCCAAAAACTGAAGCACCTGATGGATCTGTTTCTGATAATCCTCCTGTGAGATCAATCCCTGGCAGGGAGCTTCACACTGCCCGATATGATAATAAAGACACGGACGTCCTATACCGATATCCTTCGGCAGATTCCGGTGACAGGTTCGTATTTTATATATCTTTCTTAGAAGCTCTATCGTATCTTTCACCGCTCCGGCGCTTGTATAAGGTCCGAAATACTTAGATTTATCTTTTTTCATCAATCGTGAAAATAAAATTCTCGGATAAGCTTCCCCCGTTGTTACCTTTATATAAGGATAGGTTTTATCATCCGTCAGCATCGTATTATACTTCGGACGATACTCCTTGATCAAATTGCATTCCAAAACAAGGGCTTCCAGCTCTGAGTCGGTAATAATATATTCAAACCGTGCAATATGAGTCACCATCTGGGCAATCTTCGGCGTCAGGTTCCGGCTGTCCTGAAAATACTGACGCACCCGGTTTTTAAGCCGTATGGCCTTGCCCACATAAATAATTTCATCCTGCGCGTTATGCATCAGATAGACCCCGGGCTTGGCCGGAAGCTTTTTTAACTCTTCTTCAATATCAAACAATACAGGCCCTCCTTTTCTGACATCCGCTTCTGTCTGTTGGTTTCTTATTAAAAAAGGTAAACATCCCATGCCGGAAAACATGGCTGTTTACCTCTTATCTTCTATTTATCCTCCGGCTCCGGGATTCCCTTAACCTCCCGGAAAATCTGCATAAATTCTTTTCCGGTAATGGTTTCTTTCTCGATCAGGAAATCTGCGATTTTATCCAGACATTCCCGATTTTCCTTCAGGAGCGCAATGGCTTTATCATAAGCCGTCTTCAAAATCTGCATAACTTCCTTATCGATCTCTGTCGCTGTCTCCTGGCCGCAATTCAATACGGTATGACCGCTCAGATAACGGTCTTCCACACTTTCAAGGCTCATAAGACCAAACTTCTCGCTCATACCATACTGGGTGACCATCGCCCGGGCAACGGATGTAGCCCGCTCAATATCATTGGACGCTCCCGTCGTTACCGAGTCAAAAACAATACTTTCTGCTGCACGGCCGGCCAGCATCGTGACCAGTTCTTCTTCCATTTCGACCTGGGACATGAGGAATTTCTCTTCCTCAGGAACCTGCATCACGTATCCTAAAGCCCCCATAGTTCTCGGAACGATCGTAATCTTCTGTACCGGCTCCGTATTTTTCTGCAAAGCGGCCACTAAGGCATGGCCAACTTCATGATAAGTAACGATCTGCCGTTCTTTCTGGCTTAAAATCCGGTCCTTCTTCTCTTTACCGGCAATAACCACTTCGACGGACTCAAACAAATCTGTCTGGGACACGGCGTTTCTGCCCCGCTTTACAGCCAAAAGGGCAGCTTCATTGATAATATTTGCCAGATCCGAACCTACGGCTCCTGACGTCGCCTTTGCGATCTCATCAAAATCTACGGTTTCATCCATATGGACATTTCTCGCATGCACTTTCAGGATATCCACACGGCCTTTTAAATCCGGTTTTTCAACGATGATCCGACGGTCGAAACGTCCCGGCCGCAAGATCGCCTTATCCAAAATCTCCGGACGGTTCGTCGCCGCCAGAACAATAATCCCCTTTGAAGAATCAAAGCCGTCCATTTCGGAAAGAAGCTGATTTAATGTCTGTTCCCGCTCATCATTACCGCCATATCGGGAATCTCTGCTTTTGCCGATGGCATCCAGCTCATCGATAAAAATAATACACGGCGCAGTTTCCTGGGCCTTTTTAAACAGATCCCGGACACGGGACGCACCCACGCCGACAAACATTTCCACAAAATCAGAACCTGTCAGTGAATAAAACGGCACGTTTGCCTCTCCGGCCACGGCCTTGGCCAGCAATGTCTTACCGGTTCCCGGAGGTCCGACAAGCAGAGCGCCCTTCGGCAGTTTGGCGCCAATCTTCGTATATTTCGCCGGATTATGAAGGAAATCGACAATTTCTGTCAGAGATTCTTTCGACTCCTCCTGTCCGGCCACATCTTTAAATGTAATTCCCGTTTCCTTCTGCATATAGGTTTTGGCTGTGGATTTTCCTACACCCATCATGCCGCCGCCCTTCATGGAACGCATCAGCCACCAGAGCATCAGTCCCATGGCAAGTATCGGAAGAATATAACTCATAAAAAGAGTCAGGATCATCGAACTTGAAGAGCTGACTTCTTCTTTAAATTCCACGCCTCCGGCCTCAAGACGTTCAGCCAGGCCGTCGTAATCCACCTTTCCTGTCCAATACGTGATCGCCATCGGCGAATCTTCTTTGACAAACTCAATGGTATCGTATTTAATCTCTGCCTTTTTCACTTCTCCGGCATCCACCCACTCAAGGAACTGGTTGTAAGGTACTTCTTCACGCCGGCTTTCCTGCATCTTGGAAAGAAGACTGTGAATCAACAATACCGCCACAACTGCCGTGATCAGAATAATGATCAGATTTTGTATATTCTTCTTACTGTCATCTTTTTTATTTTTATCATCTCTGTTGTTATCTTCCATGTTTCCTCCTTTAGCCATTCTCTATGGCTGCCATCTAATTATTATAATGGTCCTTCGGTTTCAAATCAATACTTGTTCCGAAATTTTCAGTGAAAAAAGTATGGATAAACTGTGAATTTAGGTGTATAATGTCTTAATTATTAATATCGACAATTTTGATTCATACAGTACAAGGAGGAACATCATGGCAGTAAAATACGTCTTTGTCACCGGAGGTGTTGTATCCGGTCTTGGAAAGGGTATTACAGCAGCATCTCTCGGCCGTCTTCTGAAAGCCAGAGGCTACAGTGTCACTATGCAGAAATTTGACCCATATTTAAATGTTGACCCGGGAACAATGAATCCATATCAGCACGGAGAAGTTTTTGTTACCGATGACGGTACAGAAACCGACCTGGATCTGGGTCATTATGAACGTTTTATCGACACATCATTGAACAAACGCAGTAATGTGACGAGCGGTAAAGTTTACTGGGATGTATTATCCGCAGAACGCCGCGGCGATTTCGGCGGCAATACCGTACAGGTCATTCCTCACATAACCAATGCGATCAAGAGCCGTTTCTACCGGAATGACCAGAATAAAGCGACGGAAATTGCGATCATTGAGGTCGGCGGCACCGTCGGCGATATTGAAAGTCAGCCATTCCTTGAATCTATTCGTCAATTCCAGCATGATATCGGCCGCGAAAACTGTATGCTGATTCATGTAACATTGATCCCGTATCTGCGCAGCTCCGGAGAAATGAAGACCAAACCGACTCAGAATACGGTCAAAGACCTTCAGGCCCTCGGAATTCAGCCGGACGTTATCGTCTGCCGTTCCGAACTTCCGCTGACCGATGATATTAAAGATAAAATTTCCCTTTTCTGTAATGTTCCTCAGAATTGTGTTATTGAAAATCTGGATGTGGAAGTTCTCTATGAAGCTCCTCTGGCTATGGAAAAAGAACGTCTTGCCCATGTTGTCTGCAAACGCCTCGGTATTGACTGTCCGGAACCGGATCTGGAAGACTGGAAAGCTATGGTCGATGCCTGGAAGCATCCTGAAAAGGAAGTTACCATTGCCCTTGTCGGAAAATATATTCAGCTCCACGATGCTTACCTGAGCGTTGTTGAAGCCTTAAAGCATGCCGGCGTTGCCAATCATGCCGAAGTTCATATTAAATGGGTAGATTCCGAACTTGTCAGTTCCTATAATGTCGCCGAGGTTCTTGGTGATGTGGACGGTATTCTCGTCCCTGGCGGCTTCGGAGACCGCGGCATTGAAGGTAAAATCACGGCCATCCAGTATGCCCGGGAAAACAACGTCCCATTCCTTGGTCTTTGCCTCGGTATGCAGATGGCTATCGTGGAATTTGCCCGCCACGTTCTGGGATATGCGGATGCCCACAGTTCTGAATTAAACCCTGCAACAACCCACCCGTTCATCCACATCATGCCGGACCAGCATGGAATCACAGATTTGGGCGGCACTTTAAGACTCGGCGCCTACAAGTGCATCCTTGACCCGAATTCCAAAGCTTATAAACTTTATGGAACCCGTGAAATTGATGAGCGGCACCGTCATCGTTATGAAGTCAACAACGATTACCGTCAGGAACTGGTTGAAAACGGAATGAGTCTCTGCGGCGTATCGCCGGATGGCCGCATTGTGGAGATGATCGAACTGGATTCTCATCCTTGGTTTGTCGCCACCCAGGCTCACCCGGAATTCAAATCCCGACCGAATAAGTGTCATCCTCTCTTCCGTGGTTTTATTGAGGCGGCGCTTATAAAGGCTCAGTAATCATTAAAAATCTTAACAAATAAAACAAAAAAACCGGAATGGATTTTTATTCTCCGGGCGTATTTGCAAACGCACTTCGCTTGAACGTGCAAAACGCCCGGATTCATCCATTCCGGTTTTTCTGTATTTGTAACAGATTTTTAAAATCTCTTTCTTTACCTTTATAAGCGCCGCTTTTGATGAGGGCGAAAAGATTTTGAGGAAAATTTTTATCCATTATACTTTTCATTTCTACTTGTTTCAAAAAATCAAAAGCCGCCGCTGGATTTTTCAATTCATAAACCATATACCGCTGACTTTTTTCAATTCGTTTTCACTTTCTATATGGTATCCCTGTTCTGATTTTGATAAAATACCCTTTTTTACAAAGTCCGCCATGACATAGAGCAAATGCCGGTAGCTGACGCCTAAAAACTCTGCGGCCTCGGTGTGGCGTTCCCGATAATAGCCTTTATAAGACATATCAAGAATAAATTTTGCAAGACGGGCTGAAAGGGGATAGGATTGATTTTTTGAATAATGATTCGTGTTTTGAGTAGCCTTATCACTCAAAAAAGCGCATAAATATCTCAGGAATGTGCTGTCATTTAAAAGCTGCCCCCGGCATCTGGACGTATCGATGGCATAGCAGGTGCAAGCGGTAATTGCTTTCACTCCATTGGCTTCTCTGTTTCCATCTAACAGTTCCATTTCCCCTAAAAAGCAGGGCGCATCTAAGAAATTTATCAGAGAAACTCGCCCATTTTCATGAGTCAAAAAGAGTTTTGCCCGGCCTTCCGTTAAAAAATACAGGACGGCCGTCTTTTCTCCCTCACGCATAACCATTTCATCCGCTTCAAAACAAACGACGCTCAGATACGGCCGAATATCAAAAGAAAAAATATCCGGGAGGCGAAAATGCTTCATATATTCTTTTGTCTGTTTTTTATCCAATCGAATCATTGCAGTACCTTATCCTATGAGAAATCTCATACTTCCTTTTTTAATTTATTATTATAATCAATTCAGGCAGCAAAATCTACATTTTCTATGATTAAAACAATTTTGCAAAAGGAGGCTATTAATGATGAATTCAAAAGAATATTGGAACAGTGTTTCTGAGACTAAGCAGTTTACGACGCCTTTTCAGTTTGAACAATTTGAAAAATATGTTCACCCGTCGTCCCGGATTTTGGATGTGGGCTGCGGATATGGAAGAACTTTACATGAACTTCACCAACGGGGATACCGGAATCTAATTGGGATGGATTTTTCTGAAGGTATGATTTCACGGGGCCACTCTCTGTTCCCCGGACTTGACCTGCGGATTAAAACCGGGCCAGCCATCGACATGGAAAACCAGAGTGTGGATGCTGTCATTCTTTTTGCTGTTTTGACCTGCATTATATCTGATGACGAGCAACTAGAACTGATGAAAGAAATTAAAAGAGTTTTAAGACCCGGCGGAATTTTATACATCAATGATTTTCTTCTAAATGATGACGAACGAAATCGAAAGCGTTATGAGGCAGCCCTCAGTAAATATCCAGCCTATGGGATATTTGAGCTTCCTGAAGGCGCCGTACTCCGCCATCACTCAGAATCCTGGATAAAAACACTTTTATCTGATTTTCATAGGAAAGCATACGATCATCTGGTTTTTACTACGATGAACGGACATCGATCCAACGGATTTTATTTTATTGGAAGCAGGGAATAAATTCTTTTAAAAGAACTGATCCAACACACAGGCCACTCCGTCTTCATTGCATGACGGCGCGATGAAGTCGGCGGCCTGCTTAAGAAGCGTGACTGCGTTATCCATGGCGACGCCGAATCCGGCGTACTGGAGCATTTCCAGATCGTTTTCTCCATCGCCAAAGGCCGCAATCTGCTCCTGCGAAATATCCAGTTTCTCCGCGAGCCACTCCAGGGCACTGCGCTTGCAGACACTGCCATGGCTGATTTCTATATAACGGGGAACGGAAGAGGTGACATATAGTCCTTCAAAGGTTTCCAGTTCCCGGCGCATCTTTTCCTTTAATTTCATATCATGGGCAATAAAATTAATACCCTCGATTTCGTTCTCATGGTCCTTCACAAAGGTACGCATATCCGGCACGGGATGGCGCGTTGTCCGGACATATTTCACCGACACAGGACTTGCGCCAAAATGTTCCGGATGATCAAAATAATTTTGTGATGTATAGGGAATGCCGCAGATGAATGCCTCCATCGGGCAGTTAAAACATGTATAAAAGTTTAAAATTCTCCGAATCTGCTCCGGCGTCATATCCCGGCCATAAATGCGTTTTCTGTCCGAAAGCCGAAATACACTGCTGCCATTCGACGTAATGACATATTCCATTCCCGGAATCTGAATAAGCTCTTCCGGCACGGCCTGCATCGCCCGTCCGCTGGCCACTACCAGGTGGATTCCCCGCGCCGCTGCGGCCGCCAATGCTTCTTTTGTCCGCTCCGTCAATATTTTATCTTTCCCGATCAAAGTGCCGTCCACATCCATGGCAACCAATCTGATTTTTCTCATCGTCTCCCCCATTCACATTGTGCAGAAAGCAAGAAGCCGTCATCATACGACAACGGCTTCTAAGGGTTATATTATTATGGGATTCAAAGGGCTAAATTAAATGTTATGTTAATTTCTTAACACAAGCACATTATATACCTTTTGTCAATAATTTGCAATAGTTTTTTTAATGTTTTTTGTTTTTTTGTAAATACTCGTGAATTCCCGCTGCTGCGGCCTTTCCGGCGCCCATGGCCAGAATAACCGTTGCTGCTCCTGTCACCGCATCACCGCCGGCAAAAACGCCCGGACGGCTTGTCGCACCGTTGCTTTCCTCGGCAATAATACATTTTCTGCGGTCTGTGTCCAATCCTTTCGTCGTGGCAGAAATCAATGGATTCGGTGATGTTCCAAGGGACATGATCACGGTATCTGCCTCAATCTCATACTCTGAACCAGGAATTTCCACAGGACTTCTTCTTCCGGACTCATCCGGTTCTCCAAGTTCCATACGAATGCAGCGGATCCCCCGCACCCAGCCGGCATCATCTACAAGAATCTCTACCGGATTATTTAAAAGATGGAACTGGATACCTTCTTCTTTTGCATGATGCACTTCTTCCACTCTGGCCGGAAGTTCTTTTTCGCTTCGGCGATATACGATATGGGTTTCTGCGCCCAGACGAAGAGCTGTACGCGCCGCATCCATAGCCACATTACCGCCGCCGACAACAACAACTTTTTTACCGGCATGAATCGGCGTATCGTAATTCATGAATGCTTTCATTAAATTATTCCGTGTCAAATATTCATTGGCAGAAAATACGCCGTTGGCCTGTTCTCCCGGAATACCCATGAATTTCGGAAGTCCGGCGCCGGAACCAATAAATACCGCATCAAAACCTTCCTCATCCATCAATTCATCAATTGTTACAGATTTTCCGACAACTGCATCGGTTTCAATCTCAACGCCAAGCTTTTTAACATTTTCCACTTCATGAGCTACGACCTTATCCTTCGGCAGACGAAATTCAGGGATGCCATAGACAAGCACACCGCCGGCCTGATGAAGCGCTTCAAAAATCTTCACCTGATAGCCCAGCTTTGCCAGATCGCCTGCACAGGTCAGACCTGCCGGGCCGGAACCAATGACAGCTACCCGTTCCGGACGCTGCTCCTTTGTCTTAGCCGGTTCTATACCATTTTCACTGGCCCAGTCTGCCACGAAACGCTCAAGCTTTCCGATGGAAACCGGATCACCCTTTTTACCAAGAATACATTTGCCTTCACACTGGGTTTCCTGTGGACATACACGTCCGCATACGGCCGGAAGAGACGAAGATTCATTGATAATATTATAAGCCTTTTTAAAATCTCTGTTTTTTACTTCCTGAATAAATTCAGGTATATGAATAGATACCGGACAGCCCTGTACACAGAGCGGTTTTGCACAATGAAGGCAGCGTTCTGCTTCTGCTACAGCTTCTTCCTCCGAATATCCCAAACATACTTCTTCAAAATTCTTTGCCCGTACCAACGGCTCCTGTTCTCTGACCGGAACTCGTGTCATATTTACTGCCATTATGCTTCACCTCCACACTGTCCGCAGCCGCCATGATGTGTATCTCCTTCAGTCACCTTCAGCATCGCGCGGCCCTCTTCTGTCTTATACATCTGCTGACGCTGCATCGCCTGATCAAAATCAACCAGATGTCCGTCAAATTCCGGACCATCAACACATGCAAATTTCACTTTTCCTCCGACAGTCACACGGCAGGCGCCGCACATTCCTGTGCCATCCACCATAATCGGATTCAGGCTGACCGTTGTCGGAATGTCCAGACTTTTTGTCATCAGACAGGCAAATTTCATCATGATCATTGGACCGATCACAACGCAGTGGTCATACTGTTTATGCTGATTCTTTACCAAATCTTCAAGCACCTGAGTTACCAGACCTTTGAAACCGTAAGAACCGTCATCTGTAGCCACATAAAGGTAATCAGACACTGCCGCCATCTCTTTCGTAAGAATCAATAAGTCTTTTGTCTTAGCGCCAATAATGACATCAACCTTGATCCCGTGTTCATGGAGCCATTTTACCTGTGGATATACCGGAGCGGTACCAACGCCGCCGGCAATAAACAGCATTTTTTTAGACTGAAGCGTTTCGATATCTTCATGTACAAACTCAGAAGGATTCCCCAGCGGTCCGGTCACATCTTCAAAAGCATCTCCCGTCTTTAAACCAGCCATGCGTTCCGTGGATGCGCCAACGGTCTGGAAAACAATGCTGATGGTCCCTTCCTCTCTATTATAATCGCAGATAGTCAGCGGAATCCGCTCACCTCTCTCATCCATTCTCACAATAACGAATTCTCCCGGCTGGCAAGCCTTAGCAACTCGTGGTGCCTCAACTTCCATAAAGAAGATTTTCTCTGCCAGTTTTCTGGCCTCCCGTATTTTAAACATATTTCCCCTCCTGGAATATCTTTAATTCTTTACCCAATTGAAGTCTCGATTTTGTGTGTAGATTATACTCCGATTTACATAGAAATGCAAGGTAAGTTTAGGACTTAACAATGTATTTCATACTCTAACGGCATATTTCTCCCGGAGCGCCTTGACAACCTCCTCTTCGTGCATCCCCCGCGACCCCTTTACAAGGATCGCGTCGCCGCCGGATACATTCTCCAAAAGCCATCCTATAGCCTCTTCATTCGTATCAAAACTGCACACGGCAATACCTGCTCCCGAATCAATGATCGCCTTTGCCAGGGCTTTCATTTCCTGACCGACAGTAACAACCATATGAATCTTTTCCTCCGCTATGGCAAGCCCGGTATCATAATGACATTGCCAGGAAACATCCCCCAGTTCCAGAATATCGCCGAGCACCGCAATCTTTCGGCCCGGATTATCCAATTGCATCAGCACATCCACACCGGATTTGACCGAAGCGGGACTGGCATTATAGGTATCGTCGATCACTTTGATGCCGCAGGATAAATGATTGATCTGCTGACGCATCGGAATACCTTCGTAATCTTTCAGTCCTTTTTTTGCTCTGGAAGGTTCAATGCCGAAATATCCGGCT
>CATZYB010000049.1 GCA_958426095.1 uncultured Lachnospiraceae bacterium | reverse complement strand
TGGTAAAGGTAGCTTTGAGTAGTATCGTAGCGCTCTTTGGTACTTATCAGATTGCCGCAAACGGTGTGGCGCAGAGTATTTGGTCTTTGGCTGCTCTGGCAGGTGTTGCTATGAGTCCGGTGTTTATCACAGTCATCGGACAATGCATGGGAAATGGGGATACACAGGCCGCGGAAACCTATCTTAAGAAATTGACGAAGATCACGCTGTTGCTTTCATCGGCATGGAACCTTTTGATTTTCCTTATGACTCCTCTGTTTATGAAATTCTATGCCTTGGAGCCGGATACAAAACAGCTTGTCATTTGGCTGGTGCTGATTCACAACCTGTTCAATGCCATTGCGTATCCTTTTTCCGGTGCGCTCAGCAATGGGCTGCGGGCAGCGGGCGATGTGAAGTTCACCATGTATGTTTCGTTTCTGTCCACCATAGCGGTGCGTCTGCTGCTGTCCTATCTTTTAGGAGTTGTCCTGCAAATGGGTGTCATTGGAATTGCTATTGCAATGGTCAGTGACTGGATTATCCGTGCAGTTATTTTCTTCTGGCGGCAGCAGTCTGGGAAGTGGAAAACATTTCAGGTCATATAGCCTGATTCTTTCAGAAGCGATTGGTGCCGATCTGCATGAAATCAAACCAGAGGTTCCCTATTCTTCTGCTGATCTGAACTGGATGGATAAAAAAGCAGAAGCTCCGTTGAAATGAATGAACCGTCAATCCCGGCCTGTGATTGCAGAAAAGCTGCCTGACATGGAAAAGTATGATTTTGCTGGTAAGACAATTATTTCCTTTGCGACCTGCGGAAGGTGGAAAAGGCGGGGGTGATCCGCTATATTCAGGATTTGAAAGAAGCGGGAGTTGTCCGCCATATCGGCCTGTCCTCCCATACCCCCGCCCTCGCAAACCGGGTGTTGGACATGGGAGTTCTGGATATGCTGATGTTCAGTATCAACCCCGGCTACGATTACCGTAAGGGCGATTATGGAATCGGAGATGTGGATGAACGGATGGCCCTGTACCGCCGCTGTGAAAAAGAAGGCGTCGGGATCTCTGTAATGAAGGCGTTCAGCGGAGGGCAGCTTTTGGATGCGAAAACCTCTCCTTTCGGTCAGGCGCTTACGGAATATCAGTGCCTGCAATATGCTCTGGATAAGCCGGAAGAAACGGATTATTCTGTCATTGGCAATTTTGCCCCTAAGGATGCAAACGGCAAATGTGTTTACTGCAATCACTGCAAGCCCTGCCCTGCCGGGCTGGACATCGGCTTGATCAATAAGTATTACGACCTGTCCAGAGCTGGTGACCGCCTTGCCCACAATCATTATGAGAAACTGGAAAAGAAAGCATCGGACTGCCTGAAATGCGGTCATTGTAATCACCGCTGTCCATTCCATGTGGATCAGATTTCTCGAATGGAGTCTATTGCAGCATATTTTGAGATGTTATGAGGAAATGGAAAAACTATCGTGTTGTCCGTGTTTATATACTGGCAGCAGTGTTATGCTTGGCAATTGTTTGCTTGTTATTCATAAAGCTAAAGTATTCAAAAGATGCCAATCAGAGTGAAGCGACGACAGAATTATTCGCCATGGATACCTACATAACGATGACTGCTTTTGGTCAGAATGCAGAAACAGTGCTATCGAACGCAGAAGATAAGCTGACAGAAGCGGTAAACAGACTGACTGAGCTTGAGCAATTATGGTCGGTGACAGACCCTGACAGCGATATTTACGCTGAGAAGAAAACCGCGTAATATCTGAAACAGAAATTACGGAACTCTTAAAAAGTATAGGCTATGAGCGGGTCGGGCTGGAAGGTTATTCGCAATTTCAGAGAGTTTGGCATTATGTGACCGTCCGTTCTACAAAGGAAAGAACCTACTATAAATATGTGAATGGCCAGAGCATAAAGTTCTTTTTAATTCAATTAAATTTTAAATCCCCTGGTATATATTTGAAATTCATGCTTAAAAAGCATGAAACTGTATTTAATATGAGTATTAGACATGGATAAAGACTTATATTTATAATATTTGTAGAAAAATATATAACAGAAGGAGGATTTTATATGAAGTTTCGAAGGTTTGTTGCTGCTGCTGCAGGTTCCGTATTAGTAATGGGTATTCTGGCCTCAAATAGATTTTGTCTGATATCCGAATCAAAAGTATCGAACCCGGAGTCGGAGGAAAAAATGGATATCGTTTTTGAGCAAGAGGAAGAAAAAATTGTAGCCGAGGAGATGGAGGCAAAGACGGAAATACCGACAGAGCATATAATTGACAATTTTACCGTTACGCTGCAAATGCCGGAACTTCCGACCGGATGCGAAATTACTGCGTTGACGATGGTACTTAATTACTATGGCTTTTATGCGGACAAGGTGGTTATGGCGGAGGAATATCTTCCAACTGTTCCTGCAAATTTATATTATGGCAGTGATGGATGGATATATGGTCCTGATTTAAACCGGTATTTTGCAGGTAATCCGAAAACCAACGGCGGTTATGTCTGTGGAGTAGAAGCTATTCGCATAGCGGCAAATAATTATCTTAATGATCAGGGAAGTTCTATTCGGGCGGTGGATTTGACAGGCGCGTCTACGGAAGAATTGTACAGACTGAACAGTGAGGATACGCCGGTAGTCGTATGGGTGACAATTTATATGGAGCCGCGGCAAAGGGCGGAAGGCTGGTATACAGAAGAAGGAAATTATGTGGATTGGAGTACCAATGATCATGGCGCCGTATTAGTTGGATATTCGGAGAATACTGTAACAATTGCAGATCCTATTTCCGGGCTTATAGAATACAGTCGACAGGCCTTTGAAGAAGTGTTTTCTTCGAGGGGCAGGCAGTGCCTGATTCTGGAGGCTTACTAAAACTTTCAAAATATTGCCCAAAAAGCATGAAAATGATATAATAATTAAAAATGAGCATGGGAAGTGAGTGGTTTACCGATGGAAATCAGAGTTCTTCGATATTTTTTGACTGTGGTGCGTGAAGAAAGTATTACAAGGGCATCCGAGGTTTTACATATTACTCAGCCGACTTTGAGCCGGCAATTGGCACAGATGGAAGAAGAAGTCGGCGTCAAATTATTTGAAAGGGGCTCCCGAAAAATTACCCTGACGAATGAAGGGATTCTTCTGCGCAGAAGAGCGGAGGAAATTTTGCAGCTTGTGGATAAAACGCAAAAGGAATTGATCGAGCAGGAAGAGCAGGTGGAAGGAAAAATTGCCATTGGGTGCGGTGAAATTGCCTCCGTGCAATTATTGCCTGAACTTTTTCAGAAATTTCGGGAAAAATATCCACGGGTTAATTTTGATATTTTCACAGCTACGGCGGATCTGGTCAAAGAACAGATGGACAAGGGCCTGATGGATGTCGGGTTACTGCTTGAACCCATTGATATTGAAAAATATGATTTTATCCGTTTGGACATGAAAGAAAAATGGGTCGTTCTGATGGGTCCGGATGATCCTTTAACTCAAAAGGAATACGTCACTGCAAAGGAATTGGTCGACCTTCCGTTGATCCTTCCGCGCCGTATGAGTGTACAAAGTGAATTGGCGAGCTGGTTCGGCGATTATTATGAAAAGCTTAACGTTGCCTTTACCAGTAATTTAAGCACGAATGCTGCAATTATGGTAAGTAATGGTCTGGCGTATGCTTTGGTAATTGAAGGCGCAGTCCCATTTTGGGATCAATCCAGGATTGTTTATAGACCATTGTCACCGGCTTTGACAGCCACAAGTGTGTTAGCATGGAAACGTGGTCAGCCATTTAGCCTGGCAGCTACAAAATTTATTGAATATATAAAATGCTTTTTAAGCATGGAAAGGACATAAAAACTAAGTATTTGATATAGAAAGCTTTCTGTTTTATTATGTAAGTGCAGTTGGAAGAGAACTTTTTCTGACAGCACTTACTTTTTTTGTAATAGAACGGAGGATATCAATGACGCTGAAAGAGGCAAGCAAACGGTTCGGTATCAGCTTGGAAAAACTGAACGCTTATGAGAAATACGGATTGATTGTGCATGAAACCCTTGTGAATGATGTGCCGGATTATACGGAAGATGAACTTCGAAAGGTGGGTGTCATACATGTTTTAATGACAGCGGGAATGGATATCCATATTGATCTGTTCCCTGCCCGCTTGCGGCAATCAGGAGAAGAGAGCCGCAGAGAAGGCGGAGCTTCCCGATGATGTGGATGCACGGGTGTGATGGCTCGTATGATCGCAGAAGCTTCCGGCGGAGATTTGTTTTCTATTCGGACAACGGAGCCTTATCCGGACAACTATAATGATACCATTGATGACGGACAGGCTGAAAAAAATAATGGCGTTCGTCCTGAATTGTCCACGCATATTGAGAACCTGGAACAGTATGATACGGTTTTTGCAGGCTTTTATATGGCCAGAGGAATCAAAGAGCGATAGCGGAGGAAAAAAGAATGAATCAGAAGGCAGAGTTGTTTTCGAATAATATAAATATTGTATGGAGGTATTATTATGAGCAAAAAAATTTTAGTAGCATATTTTTCAGCGAGCGGCGTGACTGAAAGGGCCGCAAAGGCGCTGGCAAAGGCGGCAAAAGCAGATCTTTTTGAGATCAAACCGGAGATTCCCTATACCGACGCTGATTTGAACTGGATGGATAAAAAAAGCCGCAGTTCAGTGGAGATGAATAATCCGGCGTCCCGTCCGGCGATTGCTGAGAAGGTGGCAAATATGGAGCAGTATGAGGCTGTCTTTGTAGGTTTTCCAATATGGTGGTATGTGGCTCCGACCATTATCAACACATTTTTGGAAAGCTATGATTTTTCCGGAAAGACGATTATTCCTTTTGCAACCTCCGGCGGCAGCGGCCTGGGACGGACAAATGACAGGCTGAAACCAAGCTGCCCGGGCGCGGCGCTCGTAAACGGCAGGATGCTGAATGGAAAAGTATCTGAAGATGTTCTGAGAAAGTGGGTGGAAGAAGTATGAGCTTTACAATATATATGCCGACAAAATGGATTTTTGGCGCGGGTGCGCTAAACGAACTGGGTAAACAGTCCCTTCCGGGGAATAAGGCCATGCTTGTCACATCCAACGGAAAATCCACCAAAGAAAACGGTTATGTTTACCGGGTGATCGAACAGCTTGCGCGCCGGGGCGTGGTCAGTGTACTGTTTGATAAAATTGAAGCAAATCCGCTGAAGACCACCGTTATGGACGGCGCTGCCTTTGCAAAGACAAATGGATGCGACTTTATCGTAGCCCTGGGCGGAGGCAGCGTCATGGATGCGTCGAAAGCCATCGCGGCGATGGCGGCAAACGGCGGCGACCTGTGGGATTACATTTCCGGCGGTACAGGAAAAGGCCAGCCGCTGACAGAACAGCCATTACCGATCGTGGCCATTACCACCACGGCGGGAACGGGCAGCGAGGTTGACCAGTGGGGCGTAATCTCCAATGACGAAACCAATGAGAAGATTGGCTTTGGGGGATACGACTCTCTGTTTCCCGTGCTGTCTATTGTTGACCCGGAGCTGATGGTTACAGTACCGCCGATGTTCACTGCTTTCCAGGGGTTTGACGCACTGTTTCACAGTACCGAGGTATATATATCTAAATTTGCCAATCCATTTTCGGATATGGTGGCGCTGACGGCGATTGAAAATGTGGCAAAGAACCTTGCCAATGCAGTAAATAACGGAGCGGACATGGAGGCCCGTGAAAGAGTGGCCTTTGCCAACACACTTTCCGGCTATTCTATGGTTACGGGGGCCTGTACCAGCGAACATGCGATGGAACATGCCATGAGCGCCTATCATCACGACTTGCCCCATGGAGCCGGTTTGATTATGATTTCCAGGGCTTACTATCAGCATTTTGTGGATTTACATGTCTGCGATGACCGATTTATCCGAATGGCCCGGGCCATGGGTATGCCGCAGGCCGATCAGGCTCAGGATTTTATCACAATGCTGGATAAATTGCAAAAGGCCTGTGGTGTAAATAATCTGAAAATGTCCGATTATGGACTTACCCCAGAGGAATTTCCGGCATTGGCTAAGAATGCAAGGGATACGATGGGCGGTCTGTTTGCCTCCGATCCGGCGGAACTGTCGGAGGAGGACTGCATAAAAATATTTGAAAAGTCTTACCGGTAGAAGCAGTGTATGGAGGGCTTAGGATGAAGAATAATACGATGCTGAGGGCGAAGCGCTGGACAAAATATCTGATCAGCTATATTTATGAGCGGCTTCACGGTTTGGATTTCAGCATGGCCTATGCGGGGAAGCTGCAGATGGATTCAGAAGAATTTAATGGATATTGCATGACTGATACCAAAGATATGATGAGAATGCTGCGGGCAGTTCCGATCGATCCTTCCAGGGCAACTTTTCTTGATGTGGGATGCGGAAAAGGAATGTGCCTGAAATGTGCTGTAGAAATCGGATATCAAAAAGTAGCCGGATTAGAGTTGGACCCGCATTTGGCAGCTATTGCCCGAAAAAATATGGAAAAGCTTAAAATGGATGCAGAGTGTATTTGCAGCGATGCGGTGGATTTCTCAAGCTATGCCGATTATGACGTTTTCTATTTCTACAATCCATTTGGGGAATTCATCCTGGAAAAGGTTATCCAAAAAATTAAAGATAGTCAAAAAAGACGGAATCGACAGATATGGATTATCTATTATCATCCGGTTTTTGGAGCGTTGTTCGATCGCGCCGGATTTGTTTTAAAAAGCGAAGTTGGCGACACGACTCGCAATATGACAACGCGGGTTTATTGTTACCCAAAAAGAAGTTAATAAAAGTTTATTCTGCCGTTCAGAGCCGATGCCTGGGCGGCAGTTTTTTTTATACATTTCTGTTAATTATTGGTAATTTTACCATCTTTGTTACAATCTGACAAAAATCCTTTATAATTATTTAACTAAAAACAGATACTTTAATTTGACAAATTATTAAAAATGCTATATTATGTTATATAAAGATATATAACGTTATAATACATATTGCACAGAACGCACATAGTGGAGGGAGATTGGATGGTAAAGTTCACTGCAGCAGGGTATGTCTGCATCGATTATTATCCGGACTTTGATGATCGGTATTATGTCACGGGAAATGGCGTGGATGTTCTTTTTAATCTTCTGGATATGCGGAATGACATTGAATCTTCTATTGTTTCCGCAGTCTCGGATGATCTATATGGAAAAATGTCCGTGAAAGCTTTTAAAGACAGAGGAATAGATTGTTCCCATCTGGAAATCATTCCCGGAGGCGAGACGCCGAAAGTTCCGCTGCATTTGATAGATAATGACCGCATTCACGGAGAACCGGTCCGGGGTGTTATGGCTGGTTATGAGTTCTCTGATGAAAGTATTGATTTTATTTGTCAGCATGATATGATGCACACGGATTTTACAGGCCGTTTAGTTCCAAGACTGGAAGAAATCCGAAAGCGGGGAGTTCAGGTGTTTTTTGACCTGAGCAATTCGGTCGATCACCCGGATATCAAACATGTTTTGAGTAATATCGACTGCGGGCTGGTTTCCTTTGAAGATGACATTGAAGGAGGAAAAGCTTTTTTGAAATATGCACATTCGCTTGGAACAAAACTGATGATCGCTACTTTTGGAAAGAAAGGCTCCATGGCCTATGACGGATCGAAGTTTTATACAGGCGATATTGTTCCGATTGAAAAGGTTGTTAATACGGTAGGCGCGGGAGATTCCTATTTTGCCGGATTCATTGCGGCCCTTATTGACGGAAGGCCAATTCCGGAATGTATGCACAGCGGCGCGGCCCGGTCGGCGGAAGTTATTTCTGTTTTTGATCCTTACTTAACCAAATAAAAAATGAAGGAGAGTACACATATGGTAATTGATATTCATGCACATCCGGTGCTGCTGGATGAAATTAATGATGATCCGGAAGTTTTCGAGTTTCGGAGAAAGGAATTTGGGGTATTTAAATCCGGTATTACTCCGGTCGACTTTGAATTGACATTGTTGGATGACGCTAAAATTGATAAGGCAGTCTTTTTACCGGAGGATTATTCCACGGAAGCGGGCCGCCCGATCGTGAGCAATGATGAGATGGCCCGGATCGTGGCAAGAAGTCCGGAACGGTTTATCGGTTTTGCCGGTGTTGATCCACGACGGGAAGATGCGGAAGCGGAATTAAACAGAGCTTTTGACGAATTGAATCTGGCCGGATTAAAGCTGAATCTTTCCCGTTTGCGTATGTATCCGGACGATGCGCGGCTGGCTCCGCTTTATAAAATATGTCAGGAAAAAAATAAACCGATCATGTTCCATGCCGGATATAGTTGGGAACCGAATACGCCTTCCAAATATTCCGAGCCGATCAAATTTGAAGATGTGGCTGTGGATTATCCGGAGCTTCGTTTCTGTCTGGCTCATATGGGATGGCCGTGGTGGGAAGAAACCATCATGATGTTAATGAAATATCCGAATGTTTACGCCGATACGTCCATGGTATATATGGATTCTCCTAAAAATTACTATGAACATTTATTCTGTACAAATATGAATTTAAACTGGCTGCAGAATTGTTTTGCGGATAAAGTCATGTTCGGCTCAAATACCCCGAGATTTCGTCATGTAAGAAGTCTGGCCGGTATTAAAAATCTTCCGCTTCGAGAGGATGTTATGGATGCTGTTTTAGGTGGAAATGCGATGCGTTTCTTAGGAATGGAGGATTAATATGGTTAAGCTTGTAGAAAATCAGGTGATTTCTCATAAGGAATTTGAGATGATCAAAATTACGGATGAGGTAAAAAAAGTCGTGGAGGAAAGCGGCATTAAGAATGGTTTGGTTGCCGTGATCACAAAACATACGACGACAGGGATCATGGTTAATGAAGCGCTTCCGTGCGTAGAAAAAGATATTGAAATGCAGTTGGACCGTCTGGTCCCTAATGATTATCCATATGTACATACGCATATGCTTCCGACTTACGGAACATGTTCAGGAAATGCACCTGGACATTTGAAATCCATGCTGGCAGGCAATCATTGTCTGTTTCCGGTGATCGATGGCAAAATGATGACCGGCGGCGAACAGAATATATATTTTGTTGAACTGGATGGTTTACAAATCCGTAAATATTTTGTTGAGGTCATTGGAGAATAACGGGCATCATGGGATTAGGGGGAAGCTAAATGATTTTTGGTTTAAATTTTAGTTTTTTAACAAAATATTGGTTTTACTATGTGGATGGTCTGAAGGTAACGCTGGAACTGGCCTTCTGGACACTCATCCTTGCGACCGCTGTCGGTGTAGTCATGGGGATGATCCGCGTACAGAATTATAAAATCATCAGTTCGATCATAGACGGCTGGATCAACTTTATCCGGGGCGTTCCGGTCATGGTGCAGATATTTATTGTTTATTATGGTATTGCAACGACTTTGCCTCAGTTTTGGGCGGCGGTTGTGTCACTGACAGTAAACAGTTCCGTTTATATCGCGGAACATACGAGAGCCGGCATGCAGGCCGTAAATAAAGGCCAAATGGAGGCGGCCCGGTGTATTGGTATGTCAAAGATGCAGGCAAACTTTTATATTATCGTTCCTCAGGCGATAAAAAATGTTTTACCGTCATTGTGTAATGAATTTATCTTGTTGATCAAAGAGACTTCAATCGTGTCTGTTATAGCGCTCCACGAGCTGACTTATACCTCCAACTCTGTCAGGGCGAATACATTCCTGGCATTTGAGCCGCTGATCATCACAGCGATTATTTATTTCATCATTACATATATTTTGAAAAAGCTAATTGGCATACTGGAGAGGAGGCTGCATGCACATGACTGATGAGAAAGACGTTGTTATCCAGGTGAAGCAATTAAAGAAAAATTTCGGAAGTCTGGAAGTCTTAAAAGGTGTGGATATGGAGATTGACCGCGGAGAAGTTGTCGTTGTGATCGGGCCGTCCGGTTCCGGTAAATCAACTTTTTTGAGATGCCTGAATCTTCTCGAAAAGCCAACGGATGGAGACATTCTGTTTCATGGAAAGTCTATCTTGAGAAAAGACATGAAAATCGATAAATACCGGGAAAAATTTGGTATGGTATTTCAGCTTTTTAATCTTTTCGAAAACCTGAGCGTCCTTGATAATGTGACCATCGGTCCCAGACGGGTTAAAAAAGTACCAAAAGAAGAGGCGGAGAAGAAAGCGATGGAACTTTTGAGGAGGGTCGGTCTGGAGGATAAAGCCGAGTCCTATCCGTCCCAGCTATCCGGAGGTCAGAAACAGCGTGTTGCGATAGCGCGGACTCTGGCTATGGAGCCGGAGGTTATTCTCTTTGATGAAGCGACTTCCGCCCTGGACCCGGAAATGGTTGGCGAGGTCCTGCAGATCATGCGTCAGCTGGCGGAGGAGGGAATGACGATGGTCGTTGTCACCCATGAAATGGGATTTGCCCGTGAGGTTGGCGACAGAGTTGTCTTTATGGACGGCGGTTATATCGTCGAAGAAGGAAAACCAAAGGATATCATTTTAAATCCTCAGCATCAGAGAACGAAAGATTTCCTGAGTAAGATGCTGTAGATCACTGCGAAATTGTAGGCCTGGGGCCTATAAAAATAAAGGGAGAAAAGGAGAAAAACTATGAAAAAAATTAAAAAAATTGCGGCTTTATGTTTGGCCGGCGCTATGACAATGTCTTTAGCAGCATGTTCCAGTAATTCAAGCAGCACGTCAACGACTGCGGCTCCGGAGGAAACGACAGAGACGTCAACGGAAACTGCGGCAGAGACCGGGACAGAAGCGGCAGCAGATGGAGAGTGGGGACCGATTTTTGCAGATCTGGTTGAAAACGGCGTGCTGAAAGTCGGCATTATCGGTAATGACCCGACATTCTGCTTCCATACGGTAGAGGATGGAAAAGATGTTCTGGCAGGTTTTGAAGTTGCTGGTATGTATGAAATGGCAGACCGACTCAGCGACTATTTAGGACGTGAAGTTACCGTCGATTTTTATGAGAGTGATTTCACAGGCTGTATGTCCGCATTACAGGCAGATCAGATTCATTTCGTCACACGTTTGAGCCCTACGGATGAACGTAAACAGACATGGTTATTTACCGATGTATATCACAAATCCAATGAATGTTATGTTGCTTTAAAAGACAATGTGGATAATGAGAAATTCACCGGAACTCTGGAAGGCGTTACTGTAGCCGGACAGATGGGATCCATCGACATTACGATGACACAGTATCTGTATCCGGATGCCGAAATTCAGGAATTGAGTATGGTTTCCGATCTGCTTCTGGCCGTAAAGAACGGAAAAGCCGATCTGGCCTGCATGAACGCCGTATCCGCAGCAATGTCTGTCGCTGCAAACCCGGATTTAGCAGTTGTTGATGGTCTGACATGGGAACCTACGGATGAATATGATAAAGGCTGTGGTCTTTGCATGGCTTATGGCAACGAAGATTTCGCAGACTGGGCCAGCCAGTTCTTTGCTGATATTACAGAAGAAGGTCTCTGGGATCAGATGCAGTCTGATGCAGCGGCACAGTTGGACGAAAATGCTCTTGCTGACTTTATCGTAGGGGAATAAAATTCAAAGGAATCTGGTAGATTTGGGACGCATAAGATGATATAATATCATTATATGCGTCCTCTTTTTTCCATAGATGCTTTAAGAATGGGGAGTAAAAAAGAATATAAAGGTGGAGAAACATGAATAAAAATTCAATAGTCCCAATGTATCAACAGTTGGCAGATACGATCAAGCAGCAGATATTAAGCGGCGAATTAAAGGATTCGGACAAGCTCATGACGGAAGCGGAACTGGGGGAAAACTATCATGTGAGCCGTATTACCGTCCGAAAGGCAATTAACATTTTAGTGGAGAATGGTTATGTGACTAAAAAGCAGGGCATCGGTACATTTGTAACAATAAATAAGCTGAATCGTGTGATGAAGAATGAGATACTCAGCTTCACCGAGATGTGCGAAGCTGAAGGAAAGAAAGCTTCGTCCGAAATTTTATCTGTGGAATGGGCAAAAGCGGGAACGAAGATTGGAAAGCGGCTGAAGCTCCCAAAAGATGAAAATGTTCTTCGCATCGTCAGACTGAGAAAAACGGACGGGACGGTTGTTATGCTGGAGGAAACGTGTCTGCCCCAGAAATACAGTTATATTACGGAAGAAAATCTGGCAGATTCTATATATGCCATATTACGCAGCCATGGGACCGAGATTGTTCATGCGACAAAAGAAGTAGGTATCTGTTATGCCACGGAACAGGAAGCAAAGCTTCTGGGGGTGGCTGCCAAACAGCCTTTGCTTCTGCAGTATGATATTGCTATCGATGAAAAAGGTGAGGAGATTTTGTGCAGTAAGCTGCTTATTAATTCGGAGAGATATACGTTGACGATTATGATGTAATATATCGTAACAAACGGCCTGCGTTCAGGTAACGCTCCATGTGGAGGACGCCTGAACGCAGGCCGTTTTGTAAAAAAAGAGGAATTGGATCAATATTCAAGCTTCCACATATATCTTCTCATGGTGAGAGGATGGTTTCTTTCCTGAGCCAGCTGTTCTGCGTACATTCGGAGAACGCCGCACAGCAGGATCGGATTGAAATATTCAACAACGGAAGCTTTGACCACAGAAGAAAGACCGAAATCTTTGGCGTCAATAACCGTCAGTTTTGTGTTGAATCTCTGCAAAAATGTCATTGCTCTTGCATCCATCGGACGGGTAGGACCGTCATTCATCAATAACAGATAAGGCACGTCTTTTTCTGCCAATTCAAATGGACCGTGGAAGAATTCACCACAGTTGTAAGAACTTGAAGGCACCCACTGCATTTCCATCATCAGAAACATGGAAAAGGAATAAGCGACCATCGCAGTAGCGCCGGAACTCATTACATATATCATAGGCATATCTTTATAATCTTTGCCAAAAGCCTGAGCCCGCGGCAAAAGCATTTTAACAGAATCATTGATCAAGTCGTAAATTTTTGAAAAACCATCCTGCATATCATCATAATGGGCATAGCCTTCATATGTATTTAAAATTTCACAGGCCAAAGCAAGTACATTTGTCATCTTTTCCATTTTTGCGGCATAATCCTTTGCAAAACCGTGGATGATCTGATATTTTCCGGCCCTGGCCAGAGGGGAATTTTCATCAATGGTAACCGCAATAACTTCTGCGCCAAGTTCCATTGCTTTTTTTGCAGCCGCTACGGTTTCCGGAGTGCCGCCGCTCAAAGAACAGGTAACGACGATGGAGTCCGGGCCGACGGCCGCCGGAGTTGAATAGAAAAATTCATTGGCGGTATGGAGACTGGCCCGCAGTTTTTTTGCATTGGCATCCAGAAAATACTTTCCAGGATACAGATCGGCCTGAGATGCGCCGCAGCCGACAAAGTAAACCGACGTGATTTCAGGTTTTTCAGCGTGAATTGCAGAAACAATTTCTTTTACGTTCATGGTAATCCTCCTTATATAAAGATGTTACTATTTATTATATAACATTATATAACATTATATAAAAAGAGTCAAATTTTTTTTATTTAGAAAAAAATGAAAAAATATCCTTTGAAACTACCCGGATGGGGAGTGGACTTATTCTAAATCAATATGTAAAATTAATAGAATAGGGTGACTGTGATTAGATAAGTTCTAAATAAAAATGGGGGTGGATCAGTGTGAATAAAGACTATGTTTTTCCAAGAGAAGCTTTGAGAAAGTTGAAAGCGGCCCGCAGTTTTTATCATACTGTTTATATTTATGCTTCCACGGGATATGGTAAAACGGAACTGGTGAAACAATATCTGCAGAATCGAAAATATACATATATATCATGTGCCAATGGAAGTTGGGATCCGGAAGAGCTTCCTGAACAGAAGACATGGGAGAGAAAAGCGGCCCGCAGCGTAGTGGTCATCGATGATCTGTATCTTTTA
>CATZYB010000048.1 GCA_958426095.1 uncultured Lachnospiraceae bacterium | reverse complement strand
ATGCGCGAGTTTGCCCGCGCCAACGACGTGACTCATTTTTATGAGGTTGGCGAGATGGGTATTGAACATGCGCTTCTGCCGGAAAAAGGTATTGTTACAGCTGGCGATACGATTATCGGTGCCGACTCTCATACATGTACATACGGCGCCATCGGGGCGTTTTCAACAGGCGTGGGAAGTACAGACGCAGCCTGCGGTATTGTGACGGGAAAAGCATGGTTTAAAGTGCCTTCCGCCATTAAAGTTATTCTGACTGGAAAACCGGCAAAATGGATCAGTGGTAAAGATATTATTTTACATTTGATCGGTATGATCGGTGTAGACGGCGCTTTATATCGTTCTCTGGAATTTGTAGGCGATGGTATCCAGTATCTTTCTATGGATGACCGTTTTACTATTGCAAATATGGCTATTGAAGCCGGAGCAAAGAATGGTATTTTCCCTGTGGATGAAAAGGCTCTGGCTTATGTCAAAGAACATAGTGAAAAGCCATATAAGGTATTTGAAGCAGATACCGATGCAGAATATGATGAAACTTATACAATTGATCTGAGCACATTGAAACCAACCGTAGCCTTCCCGCATCTGCCGGAAAATACCCATCCGATCGATGAAGTTGGCGATATTGCCATTGATCAGGTCGTTATTGGTTCCTGTACCAATGGACGTCTGGAAGATTTGAGAATTGCCGCTGAAATCATGCAGGGACGTAAGATTGCAAAGGGTCTTCGTGTTATCGTTATTCCGGCCACTCAGAAAATTTATCTGGACGCTATGGAAGCAGGCTATATCAAAGCTTTTATTGAAGCCGGCGCTATTGTAAGCACACCGACTTGCGGACCTTGCCTTGGCGGTTATATGGGCATTCTTGCTGAAGGAGAAAGATGTGTTTCCACGACAAACCGTAACTTTGTTGGACGTATGGGCCATGTGACATCTGAGATCTATCTGGCAAGCCCGGCTGTTGCAGCAGCAAGTGCAATTACAGGTAAAATTTCCTGTCCATGTGAATTAGATTAAGGAGGTAAATTAAATAATGAAAGCATTTGGTTCAGTTTTTAAATATGGTGACAATGTAGATACAGACGTTATTATCCCGGCCAGACATTTGGCGACGACCGACCCGAAAGGATTGGCTGCCCATTGTATGGAAGATATTGATACAGAGTTTGTTAAAAAGGTGAAAGAGGGCGATATCATGGTGGCTCGCAAGAATTTTGGTTGCGGCTCATCCCGAGAGCATGCACCGATTGCCATTAAGGCTTCCGGCATCAGCTGTGTTATTGCAGAGACCTTTGCCCGGATTTTCTACCGCAATGCTATCAATATCGGCCTTCCGATCATTGAATGTAAAGAAGCGTCTGAAAAAATCGAAGCCGGCGATCAGGTGGAAATTGATTTTGACAATGGTATGATTTATAACCGTACGAAAAATGAATCTTATAAAGGCGAGGCATTCCCTCCATTTATGCAGGAATTAATTGCCGCCGGCGGATTGATCAATTACATGAATCAATCATTGAAAAACGACTGATTCCATACGGTTTTAGTCAATAACGAAAGGAAGAGGAAAATGAATTATAATATTGCAGTCATTAAAGGTGACGGTATCGGTCCGGAAATCGTCACAGAAGCTATGAAGGTAATGGATAAGGCGGCAGAAAAATTTGGCCATACATTTAACTATACTCAGGTACTTATGGGCGGTTGTTCCATTGATGCTACCGGAGTTCCGCTTACCGACGAGGCTATTGAAACATGTAAGGCCAGCGACGCGGTATTATTGGGTTCCATCGGAGGAGATACGACCACATCCCCGTGGTATAAACTGGAGCCGTCATTAAGACCGGAAGCCGGACTTTTAAAGCTTCGTAAGTCCCTTGGCCTGTTTGCAAATATCCGTCCGGCTTATCTTTACAAAGAACTTAAAGAGGCCTGCCCATTAAAGGATGAGATCATCGGAGACGGATTCGATATGGTTATTATGCGTGAGCTGACCGGAGGTCTTTACTTCGGAGAACGTAAAACCGTAGAAGAGAATGGTGTTTTGAAAGCTTATGATTCTTTAACCTATGATGAAAATGAGATCCGTCGTATTGCCATTAAAGGTTTTGAGACGGCTATGAAGCGCCGTAAAAATGTTGTCAGTGTCGATAAGGCCAATGTACTGGATTCTTCCCGTCTGTGGCGTAAAGTTGTAGAAGAGGTGGCTAAAGATTATCCGGAGGTTACTTATTCTCATATGTTGGTTGATAACTGTGCTATGCAGCTTGTAAAAAATCCGGGTCAGTTCGATGTTATTCTGACTGAGAACATGTTTGGAGATATCCTTTCTGATGAGGCCAGCGAAGTGACCGGTTCCATCGGAATGCTGTCCTCCGCCAGCTTAAGCGCCACAAGTCTTGGACTTTATGAGCCAAGTCATGGTTCCGCACCGGATATTGCCGGACAAAATAAGGCGAATCCGATTGCTACAATTCTTTCAGCAGCTATGCTGCTTCGCTATTCTCTCAATCTGGATGCAGAAGCAGATGCCATCGAAGCTGCCGTGCAGAAAGTATTGGAAGATGGTTACCGTACTATAGATATTATGTCTGATGGCTGTCGGCTCGTTGGCTGCAAAGAAATGGGCGATGCGATTGTCGAAAGACTGTAAACAATTTCCAATTCAATACAAAATGTATTAAAAAGTATCAAATAATACAAAACCATTGCATTTAAAAATATTTGTGGTATACTGTGAACAATACATTGTTCGTGACACTTTAATACTTTAAGGAGGGAAAATGATAATGAAAAGTGATGTTGTAACAAAAGGAATGCAATCTGCACCTCAACGTTCTTTATTTAACGCACTGGGTATGACAAAAGAAGAACTTTCAAGACCTTTGGTTGGTATTGTCAGTTCTTATAATGAAATCGTACCTGGCCATATGAACATTGATAAAATTGTTGATGCTGTAAAAATGGGTGTTGCTATGGCTGGCGGTACTCCGATCGTGTTCCCGGCCATTGCTGTATGTGACGGTATCGCTATGGGACATATCGGTATGAAATATTCTCTTGTAACAAGAGATCTGATTGCAGATTCTACAGAATGTATGGCTACGGCTCACCAGTTTGACGCTCTCGTTATGGTTCCGAACTGTGATAAAAACGTTCCGGGGCTCTTGATGGCAGCGGCCCGTCTGAATATTCCGACTGTATTTGTCAGCGGCGGTCCGATGCTGGCCGGACGTGTCAGCGGTGAAAAACGAAGCCTTTCCAGTATGTTTGAGGCAGTCGGTTCCTATGCAGCCGGTACAATGACAGAAGACCAGGTAGATGAGTTTGTAAATAAGGTTTGTCCAACCTGTGGTTCCTGTTCCGGTATGTATACGGCAAATTCCATGAACTGTCTGACCGAAGTATTAGGTATGGGTCTCCAGGGAAATGGAACGATTCCGGCTGTGTATTCCGAACGTCTTCGACTTGCCAAACATGCAGGTATGAAAGTTATGGAAATGCTTGAAAAAAATATCCGTCCAAGAGATATTATGACAGAAAAAGCATTTATGAATGCTCTGACCGTAGATATGGCCCTTGGATGTTCCACAAACAGTATGCTTCATCTTCCGGCGATCGCCCATGAAGCCGGTGTGGAGTTGAACGTGGACATTGCCAATGAAATCAGTGCAAAGACACCAAACCTTTGTCATCTGGCTCCGGCAGGCTATACATATATGGAAGATTTAAATGAAGCCGGCGGTGTTTATGCCGTTATGAATGAATTAAACAAAAAAGGTTTATTATATACAGACTTGATGACGGTTACAGGAAAGACTGTCGGTGAAAATATCGCAGGGTGTGTTAATAAGAATCCGGATGTTATCCGTCCGATTGACAATCCATACAGCCCGACAGGCGGTATTGCCGTATTAAAAGGAAATATTGCACCGGATTCCTGTGTCGTTAAACGTTCTGCCGTTGTTCCTGAAATGATGGTTCATGAAGGACCGGCCCGTGTGTTTGACTGTGAGGAGGATGCGATCGCAGCCATTAAAGGCGGACAGATTGTCGCCGGGGATGTTGTTGTTATCCGTTATGAAGGACCAAAGGGTGGTCCGGGTATGCGTGAAATGCTTAATCCAACGTCAGCCATTGCAGGTATGGGCCTTGGATCCAGCGTTGCATTGATTACTGACGGACGGTTCTCCGGCGCTTCCAGAGGCGCTTCCATCGGTCATGTATCACCGGAAGCTGCGGTTGGCGGTCCGATTGCCCTTATCGAAGAAGGCGATATCATTAAGATTGATATTCCTGCCAATACGATCAATGTGGATGTCAGTGATGAGGAACTTGAAGCCCGTCGGGCAAAATGGCAGCCACGGGAACCTAAAGTAACTACTGGATACCTGGCAAGATACGCTTCTATGGTAACTTCCGGCAACCGGGGAGCGATTCTTGAAATACCTAAAGCGAAATAGAAAGAGGTAATTATATGGAATTAACAGGCGCACAGATTGTGATCGAATGTCTGAAAGAGCAGGGTGTGGACACGGTATTTGGATACCCTGGCGGTGCCATTTTAAATGTATACGATGAATTGTATAAGCATAGAGATGAGATTACCCACTATTTGACATCCCATGAACAGGGCGCTTCCCATGCAGCGGATGGTTATGCCAGAGCGACCGGGAAAGTCGGCGTCTGTTTTGCCACGTCCGGACCGGGAGCAACGAATATGGTAACAGGAATTGCGACCGCCTATATGGACTCTATTCCTGTGGTCATGATTACCTGTAATGTCGGATTAAATCTTCTTGGAAAAGATAGTTTCCAGGAAGTGGATATTTTAGGGGTAACGATGCCGGTAACAAAATATAATTTTATTGTTAAAGATGTTACAAAGCTGGCAGATGTTATCCGACGGGCTTTCCGGATTGCCCAGACGGGCCGTCCGGGTCCTGTTGTTATTGATATTACGAAGAATGTCACGGCGACAAAAACTGAATATACATATAAAAAGCCGGAACCTATCCAACCGGACGCTTCTTTGATTGATGAAATTGATGTGGAAAAAGCAGTGACGATGATCGCCCATTCCAAACGCCCGTTTGTATTTGTCGGCGGTGGTGTTACATTGGCAAATGCTTCGGAAGAACTGCGTCGGTTTGTTAAAAAAATCGATGCTCCGGTGGCGGATTCCCTGATGGGAAAGGGAGCCTTTGACGGAACGGATGATTCCTATGTGGGAATGCTCGGAATGCACGGTACAAAGGCGGCCAATTATGGAATTAATCAGAGTGATCTGATCATTGTTGTAGGTTCCAGATTTTCTGATCGGGTCATTGGAAATCCGAAAACCTTTGGCAGCAAGGCACAGATCCTTCAAATTGATGTGGACGCTTCGGAGATCAATAAAAACATTGTAGTGGACCATTGTATTGCAGGCGATGCAAAATTGGTTTTGAGAAAACTGAGTGCCCAGTTGAATCAGATGGAGCATGTAGAGTGGATGCAGTATATAAATGAATTAAAAACCCGTTATCCGCTGACTTATCCAAAAGATCGTCTGACAGGACCTCAGATCGTAGAGACGATATATGAGATGACCCATGGAGATGCTGTAATCTGTACAGAAGTTGGGCAGCATCAGATGTGGGCAGCTCAGTTCTAGAAATATGATGCACCGAGAAAATTTATTTCTTCGGGCGGCCTTGGGACGATGGGGTATGGTCTCGGCGCTAGTATTGGCGCCAAAGTGGCTTGCCCGGAAAAAACGGTCATCAACATTGCCGGTGACGGTTGTTTCCGAATGAATTTTAATGAATTACTTACGGCTTCGAAATATAATATTCCGATAATTGAAGTGATTTTTAACAATAGTGTATTGGGAATGGTAAGACAGTGGCAGACACTGTTTTATGAAAGACGATATTCCAGCACCATTTTAAATGGTGATTTTGATTATGCGAAGATCGCGGAGGCCTGTGGCTGCCGTGGCATGAATGTCACAAATAAAGAAGAATTGACTGAAGCGCTGAAAGAAGCGTTGTCAGCCGACGGTCCGGTTGTCATCAACTGTTTTATCGACTGTGATGATAAGGTCTGGCCGATGGTGGCTCCGGGAGCTTCAATTTCTGAAGCATTTTCGGAAGAGGATATGATTAGAAAGTAAAGTATTATTAAAAGAAAAGGAGATAAGAGAAATGAGCAGAGTATGGAATTTTTCAGCAGGACCAGCTGTTTTACCAGTTGAAGTTTTGCAGGAAGCAGCAGATGAAATGCTGGATTACAAAGGAACAGGTATGAGCGTTATGGAAATGAGTCATCGTTCCAAAGCTTTTGAAACGATCATTAATGAGGCAGAAGCAGATTTACGAACATTGATGAATATTCCGGATGATTACGAGGTACTTTTCCTTCAGGGTGGAGCAAACACACAGTTTGCCATGATTCCGATGAACTTTATGAAAAATCGTAAAGCCGGTTATGTAATTACCGGACAGTGGGCAACAAAGGCATGGAAAGAAGCCACTATTTTTGGTGAAGCTGTAGAATTGGCATCCTCTAAAGATAAGACGTTCTCTTATATTCCGGATTGTTCGGATTTACCGATCACAGACGATATGGATTATGTATATATCTGTGAAAATAATACAATTTATGGAACAAAATATAAAACACTTCCAAATACAAAGGGCAAGATTTTGGTTTCTGACCAGTCTTCCTGTTTCTTATCTGAACCGGTGGATGTATCTAAATATGGAATGATTTATGCGGGCGCTCAGAAGAATGTGGGACCGGCCGGTGTGGTTATCTGCATCATCCGCAAAGATTTAATTTCAGAAGATGTTCTTCCTGGAACACCAAACATGCTGAGATACAAAATTCATTCAGATAATAATTCTCTTTATAATACACCGCCGGCTTATGGTATTTACATCTGCGGCAAAGTATTTAAATGGTTGTTGAAAAACGGTGGTCTGGAAGCGATGAAAGAGAAGAATGAAAAGAAAGCAAAACTTTTCTATGACTATCTGGATTCCCAGGATTTCTATAAAGGAACTGTTGTGAAAGAAGACCGTTCTTTAATGAATATCCCATTTGTTATCGGTGACAAAGAGATGGAAGATAAATTTGTTGCTGAGGCAAAGAAAGCCGGATTTGAAAACCTGAAAGGCCATCGTACCGTTGGCGGTATGAGAGCAAGTATTTACAATGCAATGCCATATGAAGGTGTTGAAGCTCTCGTTGAATTCATGAAGAAATTTGCTGCTGAAAATAAATAAGAGGTGTTTAAAATGTATAAAATCAATTGCTTAAATCCAATTGCCGCTGTCGGAATGGATATTTTTACCGATGCCTACGAAAAGACAGAAAACTTTGCGGACGCTCAGGTGGCTATGGTAAGAAGTGCGGCTATGCACGATATGGATCTGCCGGAAGGCCTTCTGGCCGTAGCCAGAGCTGGCGCTGGTGTTAATAATATACCGTTGGATAAATGTGCCGAAAAGGGTATTGTTGTTTTCAATACACCGGGAGCAAATGCTAACGGCGTTAAGGAACTTGTTCTTGCCGGACTTTTTATGGCGACACGTAATGTAGTTGCCGGAGCAAACTGGGTAACGGAAAACAAAGGTGATGAGAACATCTCCAAGACCATGGAGAAAGCAAAAAAAGCTTTTGCAGGTACTGAGATCCTCGGTAAAAAAATCGGTGTTATCGGTTTGGGCGCCATTGGCGCTATGGTTGCCAATGCCTGTGATGCCCTTGGCATGATTGTTACCGGATATGATCCGTTTTTAAACGATGCTATGAGGGCAAAACTTGCCGGAACAGTTGCAACAACGGATGATATTAACGAAATTTATAAAAACAGTGATTTTATTACGATTCATGTACCGGCTATGGATTCTACAAAGAAAATGGTTGGAAAAGCAGCTTTTGATCAGATGAAAGATGGAGTTATCGTTCTGAATTATGCGAGAGATGTTCTTGTGGATGACGATGCTATGGAAGAAGCCATCAAAGCCGGAAAAGTTGCAAAGTATGTCACCGATTTTCCGAATTTCAAAACAGCGAATATGGAAAATGTCATTGCTATGCCGCATCTTGGAGCTTCCACTGAAGAATCCGAAGACAACTGTGCGATTATGGCCGCTAAAGAAGTTCGTGATTTCATTGAAAATGGCAATATTAAAAATTCTGTAAATTATCCGGCGGCAGACCTTGGCGTATGCACCGCAGCAGGACGTATTTCCATATGCTGCAAAGCTTCTGCTGGTGTTGCAGAAAAAATTCAGGCTGTTATCGGCGAAACAGAGAAAGCGGTCAGTGGCACAAAGGGTGACTGGATGTACATTCTGGCCGACACAAAAGCGGCCGTTGCTGATGAAGCTCTTCAGGCTGTTGCAGCGGTGGACGGTGTTGTAAAGGTTCGCGTGATTAAATAGATTTAATTCTTTCTTTGCCCCGACTCTTTGGAATTATGGGTGACAAAATAAGGTTTCAAATACCTCTGAAAAGTTAATACTTTTCAGGGGTATTTTTATTGGAAAACCTTTTCCGCTTCTTATAGATATGTGATATACTATACTTATATTTGAGGAAAGGGACAGGGCATATGCAAAGAAATATGGAATATCAAAGAAGAATTGAGGATATTCCGGATAGACTATAGGGTGAAGGCGTACAGTTAGAAACCAAGGAGGGGTTGTTATGGAAGATAAATTATTGGGGTATATGCAATGGCCGGAAATAGAGGCAATTATTTATTCGGAGCATGACCGTCCAAAACAGATTTTAGGACCGCACAAGGTGGATGAGGGAATTGTTATACAGGCATATTTTCCAGGGGCGGAAAAGTGCGAGATTCTTGTGAAAGGGCAGGAAGCCGTGGAAATGCGGGAAGTGGATGAGGATTATTTTGCTGTTTTGCTTTTTCAGGAAACAATCCCGGCCTATTACTATCGTGTGACTTATGGGGAGAATAATACGGTAAAATGCCGGGATCCTTATGCTTTTCCGGCAACGATCCAGATTGAAGATATCAAAAAGTTCCAGGCAGGCATTCACTATGAAATTTATAAGGTCCTGGGAGCACATCCGATGACGGTTCAGGGGGTTAAGGGTGTCCGGTTTGCAGTATGGGCGCCAAAGGCGATTCGCGTCAGTGTTGTTGGTGATTTTAACCAGTGGGATGGAAGACGTCATCCGATGCAGCGGCGGGACGGCGATATCCATGAATTATTTATTCCTGGATTGAAAGAAGGAGAAATTTATAAATATGAGATTAAGGTGAAGGGTGACACGGTCGTTTTAAAATCCGACCCGTACGGAACATTGATGCAGATGCGTCCGGACAATGCCTCTGTTATTTATAATATTGAAAAATGTCATAAATGGCAGGATGCATCCTGGATATCTCAAAGGAAAAAACTGGCGAGAAAAGAAAAGCCGGAATTTGTTTATGAACTTCATCTGGCTGGATTTATGCGTCCGGATGCGGTAGTTGAGACAGATGAAGACGGAAACGAGACCGTGATCGAACCGGCCGGATTTTATAATTACCGGGAATTGGCTGAGAAGGTAACGGATTATGTAACGGATATGGGATATACCCATGTAGAACTGATGCCGGTCATGGAACATCCGCTGGATGAATCCTGGGGTTATCAGGTAACGGGCTACTATGCACCGACTTCACGGTACGGTACGCCGGAAGATTTTATGTATTTTGTAGATTATCTTCACCAGCATAATATCGGCGTCATTCTGGACTGGGTACCGGCCCATTTTCCAAGGGATTTAAGTGGTCTGGCCCGATTTGACGGAGGGCCGCTTTATGAACATCCGGATCCACGGCGGGGCGAGCATCCGCATTGGGGAACATTGATTTTCGATTATGGTCGGAAAGAAGTGAGTAACTTCCTTATTGCCAATGCCATGTATTGGGTGGAGCAGTATCATGTGGATGGTCTGCGCATGGATGCGGTGGCTTCCATGCTTTATCTGGACTATGGCCGGAATGACGGCGAATGGGTGCCGAATATGTACGGCGGCAAGGAACATCTGGAAGCGATAGAATTTTTGAAACATTTAAATTCCATGATGAAAAAACGGAATCCGGAAGTTCAGATGATTGCAGAAGAGTCCACGGCCTGGCCGAAAGTGACCGGTGCGGTGGAGGATGACAGCCTGGGCTTCGATATGAAGTGGAACATGGGCTGGATGAATGACTTCCTCGGTTATATGTCGTTGGATCCATTATTCCGGAAAGGTGCTTACGGACAGCTTTTGTTCAGTATGATTTATGCTTACAGCGAGAAATTTATGCTTGTACTGTCCCATGATGAGGTCGTTCATGGTAAGGGTTCTATGATCGGAAAAATGCCGGGCGAATATAAGGACAAGTTTGCAAATCTCCGGGTGGCCTATGGCTTTATGATGTGCCATCCGGGAAAGAAGCTTTTGTTTATGGGGCAGGATTTCGCCCAATTTACAGAATTTAATGAGGGAAAGAGCCTGGAGTGGTTTATGCTTGAACATGAAATGCATAAAAAAATGCAGGATTATATGCGGGAGTTGATTCATTTTTATAAAGAATATCCGGCCTTGTATGCCTTAGATGATGAACCGGAAGGATTTGAGTGGATCAATAATATTTCTGCCGATGAGAGTATTGTTGTGTTTACAAGAAATACCTCTAAAAAAGATGAAACCTTATTAGTTGTCTGCAATTTCACGCCGGTTGTACGGAAAAACTATAAGATCGGTGTGCCATTCCGCGGGAAATTCAAAGAGATATTCAACAGTGACGCAGTGAAATTCGGCGGAGAAGGTAATGTGAACCCGAGATTAAAACAGTCAAAGGCCGAAGAGTGTGACGGCAGAGATGATTCGATTAAGATTACCGTGCCGCCGCTTGGCATCAGTATATTTAAATGCACACCGTTGGCTCCGGCGAAAAAACGGAAAAAAGAAAGTATATCAAAGAACAGTTAAGTAAAGAAAAAAGGAATTGCCTGATCGGCAATTCCTTTTTTAATGAAAAACCTTAGAAATTGTCGAAGCATAATGATTGAAGATATTCTTCGTTATGGTAACATATGGTTAGTGTCGAAGTATATAATTTACATATTGACGCACGTAATAACACGTAGTAATATAAAATTGTGATGGGGAGAGGAGATACACAGGATGTCAATGACATCACAGGAGATGATAAAGCTCCTGAAGAAAAACGGTTTTAAAGCTGTCAGTCAGAATGGTTCCCATGTAAAATTGAAGAAGACAGAAACCGGAAGAATGGTAATTGTCCCTTATCATTCCAAAGAACTGAAGAAAGGATTGGAGAAAGCAATACTTAAACAAGCCGGGCTGGATTGAGCACCGTCAATATAATGGAGGTATCATAATATGAACAAATTATTCTATCCGGCCTTATTCCATGAGGCGGAAGAAGGCGGTTTTTGGATTACATTTCCTGATATTCCTGAGTGTATGACGCAAGGAGAAGATATGCAGGAGGCCTATGAGATGGCAGTAGGAGCCTTAGGTCTGGCGTTAGCAGAAAAAGAAGGAGAAAAAAAGCAGATTCCCGTAGCCTCAAATCCTCAGGACATTCAGATTGAGCCGAATAGTTTTTTAGTGGTTATTGAATTTGACATGGCGGAGTATCGAAGGAAACATTGTTCCAGAGCTGTAAAAAAGACCTTGAGTATACCTGAATGGCTGAATGAAGCTGCAATAAGGCAGAACATAAATTTTTCTCAGGTACTGCAGGAAGCATTGCTGGAAAAGGTCGGAGTGAAAACATCGAAAGATTGAGATAGTAGATAAAGGTGGAATCAAGTGTAGAAAACGGATTCCACCTTTTTGCATAAATTTATACCCACAGATAATCGGTATATACCGGCTGCAGACCGTGATTTAAGATGGCCTGATGAACTTCGCCGACGCTCCGTGGATCGGAGATTTCAAATTGTTCGTCTCCCTTGGCTTCTTCTTCGTGGCCGCCCACACCGACGCTGACGCCGGCGGAGATTTTTGTGGCTGCCATACCGATGACATTATCACGGAATCCTGCCCGTTCCCGGGTGGAAATGGTGATTCCGGCAAATGGCATGAAGAGACGGTAGGCCAGCATGACCTGTAAAAGTTGGGGTTCATGAACGTCATTTGGGTTATTATCCGCGTTATTGACATAAGGTCTCAGCCTCGGAGTAGAAAAAGAAATCTCTGCATGAGGATATTTTTGCTGAATGTAGTAGGCGTGCATGCCTGAAGCAAAGGCGTCTTTTCGAAAATCGTCAAGGCCAAGGAGAGCGCCGAAAGAGACGCCCCGCATTCCGCCCCTTAAAGCCCGCTCCTGAGCGTTCAGTCTGTATGGATAAACCCGTTTTGGGCCGCTTGGATGCATTTGTTCATATTTAACTGGATTGTAGGTTTCCTGATAAACGCTTACAAAGTCGGCGCCGCATTCATGAAGATAGCGGTACTCGTCGGAGTTCAGCGGATAGATTTCGATACCAATAGTAGAAAAATATTTTTGGGCCAGTTTTAAGGCTTCGCCAATATATTCCACATCGGACATGTTCCGGGACTCTCCGGTGAGGATAAGGATTTCCTTTAATCCGGTTTTGGCGATGGTCGCCAGTTCATGGTCGATCTCTTCATAGGTCAGTTTAGCACGGTGAATCTTGTTTTTACAGTTGAATCCGCAGTAAACACATTCATTTTCGCAGTAGTTGGCAATGTAAAGCGGCGTAAACATACACACCGAATTGCCAAAGTGTTTCCGTGTCTCATATTGGGCTTTATGGGCCATTTCTTCAAGAAATGGAAAGGCGGCCGGAGAGAGGAGAGCGGCAAAATCTTCCGGATTCAAAACATCCTTAGCCAGAGCTGAGCGGACATCGGTTTCTGTATAACGATGATAGTCATAATGTTCCATGGCGTTAAGAATTTTGTCCATAATGTCAGAATCTACGGCTTCCATTGTATCCAGGTATTTCATAGGGTCTGTTGCTGTGGTTTTCATTTATTTCGCCTCCTAATTTTCCATAAAGCCGGTCAGAGGGCTGGATGCTTCACCGCGGAATTCAAGAACCCGGCCAGGACCGGAAAGATAAGCCAGACGTCCGGCTTCAATAGCCAATTTGAAGGCTTTTGCCATGGCAGCCACATTTCCGGCCGTGGCGATGGCAGTATTTGCCATAACGGCGTCAACCCCAAGTTCCATAGCCTCGCAGGCCTGGGAAGGACGGCCGATACCGGCGTCAACAATGATTGGAAGGTCAATTTCTTCTACGATCATTTTCACAAAGTCACGGGTACAAAGCCCCTTGTTGCTGCCGATTGGAGCGCCGAGCGGCATGATCGCTGCGGCTCCGGCATCCCGTAAGGCACGGGCGGCCACCAGATCCGGCATCATATACGGCATTACGATAAATCCTTCTTTGGCGAGGATTTCTGTGGCTTTAATGGTTTCATGATTGTCTGGCATTAAATATTTGGCTTCATGGATCACTTCAATTTTTACGAAATCACCGCAGCCAAGTTCTCTGGAAAGGCGGGCGATACGTACAGCTTCTTCGGCATTTCTTGCACCGGAGGTATTTGGCAGAAGAGTAATGCCCTCAGGCATATAGTCCAGGATATTTTCCTTTCCACCGGCATTGGCTCGGCGCAGCGCCAGCGTGGCCATTTCAACGCCGCCGTTTTCAATAACGGCCTTTGTCATTTCCAGAGAAAATTTTCCCGAACCTAAAATAAAACGGGAGTTAAATTCGTGTCCCCCGATGATCAATGTATCTTTCATTTGATGTATCCTCCTGATTTTTTTGATATATAAATTTTTTTATCGGCACAGCCTTAAAAAGGATTCCGAGTGCCGAAAGTCAGACGTCCTTGATGCCAAGAAGCAGCCGCAGAGCCATATTGGCCTCATGAGCCGCGCAGATCTGGACCCGGGGAGTCATAAGAGACCCTACAGACTCTATAACGGATACCTGTTCGCCGCACAGATAGAGATTTTTCATGACCTTTTTTTTTTGGATCGTGTTCGAA
>CATZYB010000047.1 GCA_958426095.1 uncultured Lachnospiraceae bacterium | reverse complement strand
AGGGTGGTCAGATATTGGGGAGTTACGGACACGGCGGCGGCCACTTCGTCTAAGGTTATCGGGGAATAGAGCTTTTGATCGATATATTGAAGACTGCGTTCGACTCGGAATGAGTAAGTGACCAGTCTTTTTTTCTGTGCCAGTTCAAAAAAGGCGCCGGTCAGTTCTTCAAGAAATTTAAGAGCGTCGTCCGGGTTCGCAATCTTATTAATCTGGTTAATATAATAGTCGGAAACATTATAAACCAATTCTTTATCCACATTGTATCCAAGTAAATATTCGCAAAAATAAAAACAGTCGTTGACAAGGGTATAACGCAGGTTCATCAGGTCATTGTCATTTAAGAAGCCCTGTTCGCCGTTCAGTTCTCTGAAATACTGGGCGACCTGTTCCTTCACTCCGCCCTCACTGTGAAAAACCTTGTGGAAAAGGCCCATAATGTTTTCGCGGGTCGGGTGCTGGAAGCCGCTGATTCGATTGTTCATGATGAATTGCAGGCAGTCTTTGTTCATTTAATCATCTCCATTTTGCGGATGGTTTTAGAGGATTATATTAAAAATTATATAATAATCTTAAAAATTATATAATAATCTTAAAAATTTGTAAATATTGGCGGGCGTATATTGTAAAATGAAATTATTATAGGATAAAAGGGAGGGGTTAAAGTGACAAATGAGGAATTATTGAGGCGGGTAGATTTTGATAAGCCGGATTTTTCTGCGCGTTCATCGGAGGTTTTTCATCTGGGGGAAGGAAAGGTATTGAAGCTTTATTTTACGGAGACAGAGGACGCCAGTATCGACAGGGAAATATTGAATACAAAGGTGGCCTTTGAAACCGGATGCACGCCAATGGCCTGCTATGGGGATGTAGAAATCCGGGGAAGAAGGGGCCTGATATTAAAGAAACTTGAAGGCTGCTCCATGACCAATATGCCGGGAAAGAATCCGTTGATTTTATTTACGGCAGGAAAAATACTGGCGACGCTTCATGCAAATGTTCATTCAAAGAAGGCGCCCCAGTTGAAGGATGTACGGCTGGAAACGATTGAGGTTCTTGAAAGGGAAGCGGTTTTTGATTTTCTTACAAAGGAAGATAAGGAGCGATTAAAAGCTTATATTTTAGCCCTTCCGGAGGGGGACAACATTCTTCATATGGATTTTCATACGGACAACATTTTGTGCGACGGAAATAATTATCAGGTCATTGACTGGATGACGGCGCTTAGGGGAAATCCTCTGGCCGAGGTTGCCATGATGAATTTTCTTCATCATGAGGCCGAGCTGTTTCCGGGCAGCTCCAAAATGAAGATTGCCTTCATGCAGATGGTCCGGGGAAGCATCTATAACAGCTTTATTAAAAATTATGAGAAGATGACGGGACGCACGGAAGCAGAAAGTCATAAGTGGGATATTATTGCCTGGATTTTGCGGCTTGGAAACTGGAATATCGACTATGAACGGGAGAACCTGCAAGGAAAAATTACCGCTTTTGTAAAGGGGGTTTAAACTTCGTGAGCAGCTTTCAAAGTAAAGTAAAAAAAATCAAGGCCCTTTCGCCGGATATTGAGGTTACTGAGGAAAGGGGCTGTATTGTCCTACGGGGTGAAGTGGATCGTTGGGAAACGGTGGTGAAAGCCGGACGGCTGGCGGTGGACCGGAAAAAATATTACGGCGTCGTCAATGATATCCGGCTGAAAGGCTATGAGCCAAAGGAGAAGCTTCCGAGTGAGAGGGACAAGCTTTATGACGGAGCCCGGCCGGATGTACTGATTATCGGCGGGGGATTAACGGGCTGTGCCGCCGCAAGGGAGCTGTCCCGTTATCGCCTGGATATTATGCTTGTGGAGAAGGGGGCGGACGTGGCTGCCGGCCAGTCTTCACGAAACGGCGGGGCGGTCCATGTAGGCATCAATTATTCCCCGTCTTCCCAGAAAAATTATTTTAATTACCGGGGCAATCGGATGTATTCCAGATTGGCAAAGGAGCTGGATTTTCCCTTTGAGCGCACCGGACATTTAATGCTTATTGGTGAAAAATGGGAAAAAATTTTACCGAAGCTTTTGGTGATGAATTCAAAACGGCTTCATATTCCGGGGGTGCGATATTTAAACAGAGAACAATTGTTAAAAATCGAACCTTATGCGCCGTCATGGGCTTACGGCGCCCTGTATATGCCGACGGGCGGCTTTACATCGCCTTATAAAGTCAACGTTGCTCTGGCGGAAAACGCTGTGACCAACGGTGTGAAGATTTGTCTGAATACGGCGGTTCTCGGTATGAAAACACAGAAGGGAAAAATCTGTGCGGTGGAAACGAACCGGGGAACGATTTACCCGAAGCTTGTCATCAACGCGGCGGGGGTCTATGCGGATGTCATTGCCGAAATGGCGGGAGACCGGACCTTTACCATCCATCCGAGAAAGGGAACGGATATTATTTTAGATAAGAAGGTTGGAAAATACATTCGCACCACCGAGGTGAAGTCGCCGATCACGGTGCTTGGCGGAGGCAGAAAGCTTGGAGCGTCAGAACGGCTGAAGATGATAAAATTTGCCCTGTCCCATGAAAATACGAGCAAGGGCATTGCCGTCATTCATACGGTGGATAAAAATATGATCGTGGGGCCGGATGTTCAGGAAATCCCGGACCGGGAGGATGTGACGACGGATAAAGAGACAACAGAGAGGATTCTCAGAGAACAGATGCAGGTGGCTGAGAAGATAAAACCGTCGGATGTCATCGCCTATTTTGCCGGGGTGCGGTCTCCAACCTATGAGGAGGATTTTCAGGTTCGGAAGGGAATTTTCTGCAAAAACATTCTGGAAGCGGCGGGAATCCAGTCGCCGGGAGCGACAGCCGCTCCGGCCATTGGTGTGAAGCTGGCCCGCTGGGCGGTAGATTATCTGAAAGAGACCGGGCCGGTGGAGAGAAATAAGGACTTTAATCCAAGAAGAAAGGGAACGCCTCACCTGGCCTCTCTTTCAGAGAAGGAGAGAGACGCCCTGATCAAGAAGAATCCGGATTACGGGGAAATCGTCTGCCGGTGCGAGGAAATTTCAAAGGGCGAGATACTGGATGTTCTTCGTTCGCCTCTGCCTGTGTATACGCTGGATGCGGTAAAACGGCGCTGCAGGCCGGGAATGGGCAGGTGCCAGGGAGGATTTTGTTCGCCTCTTGTCCTGCAGATTCTGGCAAAGGAGAAGGGATGCTCTGTGGAAGAGATTAAGAAGAGTACAAGGGAGAGCCGTATTCTTTTTGGAAGAACAAAGGAGGCCGGGAAATGAGATATGATGTAACGGTAATCGGCGGCGGACCGGCCGGACTGGCGGCGGCGCTGGCAGCCGACAAAGAAGGGGCAAAGGTGCTGTTAATTGAAAGGGAGAGAAAGCTGGGCGGCATTTTGAAACAATGTATCCATGACGGCTTCGGTTTGATGACTTTTGGGGAGAAATTAAGCGGACCGGAATACAGCGAGCATTTTATTGACCAGGTGCTTGCCGCAGGAATCGAGAAAAAACTGCTTACCTTTGTGACAAAAATAAAAAAAGTGAGGAATGAATTTGTCATTTATTACGTGAATCGGGAGGGCGCCGGACATATACAGACGAAAGCCATTGTTCTTGCCACCGGATGCCGGGAGCGGACGGCAAAACAGGTATTTATTCACGGTACAAGACCTTCCGGCATTTTTACGGCGGGGACAGCCCAGTATTACGTGAATCTCATGGGACAAATGCCGGTAAAGCGCTGTGTCATTCTAGGTTCGGGAGATATCGGCCTGATCATGGCGCGGCGGCTGACTCTGGAAGGGGCCGAAGTGTTGGGCGTTTATGAGGCGAAGCCGACCCCTTCCGGTCTGACCCGGAATATCCATCAGTGTCTGAAGGATTTTGATATTCCGCTTTATCTGTCCCATACGGTGACCCGGGTGTTCGGCGATGATCGTCTGACCGGTGTTGAAGTTATGAAGGTGGATGAAAAGATGGAGCCGATACCGGGAAGCGAAGAAATCATCGAGTGTGACGGACTCATCTTATCGGTGGGGCTGATCCCGGAAAACGAGCTGGCGGAAAGCCTGGATGTGCCGATGGATGAGAGGACAAAGGGGCCGGTATGCGATCAGGAATACATGTCGGAGGTTGAAGGCATTTTTTGCGCCGGAAATGCGCTGCATGTCAATGACCTGGTGGATTATGTGACAGAAAATGCGGCGGCGGCCGGAAAAAACAGCGCCCATTATGAGAGAAAGGCGCGAATCCGTGTTCCGTTAAGACCGGGAGAAGGAACGGCCTATGTGGTGCCGGAACGGCTCAACCTTTCAGCACCCCTGGATGATGTGACTTTGTATTTTCGGTCGGCCCGGGAAATGCGAAATCCGACATTAAAGATAAAAATTGACGGAAAGACGGTATTTCAGAAGAAATATCCGGTGGTGCGTCCGCCGGAGATGGAACGGCTTTCTGTAGATTTTTCCGATTTTTCAATCAGAAAAAACCAGACGGTAACGGTTTGTTTGGAGGAGGCCTAGGAAAATGAAGGAATTTGTATGTATCATATGTCCGAATAGTTGTCCTCTTCGTGTGGACGACGAGGGGAATGTCACCGGTGCCAAATGTGAAAGAGGCGTGCGGTTTGCCAAAGAGGAAATGACCTGTCCGAAACGGACGGTGTGCAGTACGGTGGCTACGATTTTTGAAGATTTTCCGGTGCTTCCGGTGCGGACCTCCCAGGAAATTCCGAAGGAGAAGGTCGGAGAGCTTATGAAGCTGTTAAACGGAATATGTGTCAGACAACGTTTTAAAAGGGGCGAAGTGCTGGTCAGCCATCTATTTGGCACAGAAGCGGATTTGATCAGTACCTCGGATATGACCTATGCCTATCTTGACGGCGGGGAGGCGATCGATGATGACAGCGGACGTGGATAACGCAAAAAGGGAAGTCATACAGGCGGGAAAACAATTGGTAAAAAAAGAACTGGCGGCCCGGACCTGGGGAAATATCAGCATGAGAATTTCAGATACTCAATTTGTCATTACGCCGAGCGGCCTTCCCTATGATACGCTGACAGAAGATAAAATCGTGACGGTGAATATCAGCGACGTTTCCTATGAGGGCCATGTCAGGCCTTCCAGTGAGGCCGGGATTCATGCGGATGTTTACAGGTTCCGTCCTTTGGCCGGGGCTGTCATCCATACTCACCAGAAAGCGGCTTCCGCCATCAGCGTCTGTGCCGAAGGCTTGTTCGTAGAATCAGAGAAAGAAAGGGCTGTGCTGGGAAATATGGCGCCCTGCACATCCTATGGAATGCCGGGGACAAAGCGGCTAAGAAGGGCAGTTGAAAGGACCCTGTCCGAATATACGGAAAGTAAAGGCTTCCTTCTGCCAAAGCACGGCGCCCTCCTTGTAGGCCCTGATTTAGAAAGTGCTTTTTTGGCGGCGGAGACATTAGAAGCCGCTGCCGAAAGGAAATATCGCCGTATGGTGGGAGAGAACGTTTCTTCCAGGAAACGGCCGCCACAGCTTACAAAGCCGCTGTACATAAAGATACGGCGGGGCTGCGGCGCAAAGCATCTCATTTATTCAGGGGAAGAGGCCACCCTTCTTTTCAGCAAAAAAGGCGGAAAGCTTGCTCCATGGCTGGACGATTTGTCCCAGATCGCAGGGGTAAATATCGGCTGTTGTCCGATTTCTGATGTAAAATCGATCATAAAAGAACTTCGGCATAAAAATGCGGTTTTTATTAAGGGTTATGGCGCCCTTTGTACCGGAGACACAAAGGCAGACGCACTGGCCGTCAAAATGATTTTGGAAAAGGGCTGTATGGCGGCGCTCTATGGGGAAAAGTCGGCCAGCGCCCGTCCGCTAAAAAATTTAGACGCCAGAATTCAGCGGTTTGTCTATCAATATCAGTATTCAAAATCTGATTAAATGAGCTTGCCCATCTCAATAAATGTATTCAAAATATGCTCTGTAAGGACGGCAGGCTTCTGCTTCATCCCGGAGTGAACCCAGTAGATCAGGGCGGACCACAGGCCGCCCTGGGTGAAATAAAAGGAGTATTGGCCGAATTCTTCAGTTTCAGAGAGGGTGTCCGGCAGATTATCCTGCACCCGGTGGCCCACGTGATGATAAATCATCAATTCCTGCCTTTCACCGAGAAAATGCAGAAGACGATGCCGATCCATCAGGGTGAGGAAATCTTTATGGCTGTTCCAGAATTCAAAGTAAGCGAGAACAAAAGAGCGGGGGGTGAGCATCCCCTTTTTATTTATACGTTCCGCCATCTCATGGAGTAGTTCACTGTAGTATAAGCAAAGAACATCGTCCTTGGATTTAAAATATCGGTAGAAGGTCCGGCGGTCGTACTGGGCCCGTTCTGAAAGCTCAGTGACAGAAATTTCTGCGTAGGGCTTTTCCAGCATCAGAGTGAGCAGGGCGTCAATAAAATATTTCTGTGCCCGGTTTATTGTTTCATTCAATTCTTTTTTCATCCCATACCTCCAACTTTTATTATGATTTCATAAGTCACAAAAGTGCTGATTTGTAGCACTTTTTTTTGAAGCATTGACAAATTATCAGGCATATTATATCATAAACGCAGAAATGTCACAAGTGAGACATTATATTTTTTTGAACAATGGTTAGAATGAACTAACCTCTGGAGGGAGAAAAATGAAAAAAGAGAGGATTCGAAAAAAGACCGGATTTGCCCGGCTGATGGAACTGGCGGGTAAGAAGAAGGGAAAATTGACGGCGGCCTGCCTGCTGGCGGTTCTGTCCTCTGCGGCGCGAATGGTTCCGTTTTTTACGATCTATGGTGTTATTTCAATATTGATCCGGGCCCGGTTTGATCTGGCTGCAATATCGCAGGGGCCTATCGGGATGTTGGCGGGAGTGACCTTTGCGGCGGCGTTGGTCTATGGCGTCTGTGCTTACATTTCCTCAGCCTTGGCCCATACGGCGGCCTACGATGTGATTTATGAACTGCGGATAAAGCTGATGGATAAGCTGGCAAAGCTGCCGTCGGGGTATTTTACCGGAACGACCCAGGGAAGTATTAAGAAGATCATGTCTGATGATACGGAGCAGATCGAGGTGTTTATCGCTCACCATCTCTGTGATATCGCAGCGGCCATAGCTACGCCGGTATTTACCTTGCTGTATTTATTTTTTATGGACTGGCGGATGGCTATTGTCACGCTGATTCCCATTTTTATATCCTTTCTTCTTCTGGGAATCTGTCTGGCCCGGCCGGATAAGGCGGCGCTGCAGGTAGAGATGCACGATGCCCAGGAGGCGATGCAGGGGACGATCGTGGAGTACATACACGGGATGGCCGTTATCAAAATATTCAATCGGAGCCTGAATGCCTTTCGGCGTTATGAGGGAGATATTGAACGGTTTGTTCAGGCCGTGGAGAAAACGGCCAGGGCTAATGCCTGGCCGATGGCGGCCTATTATGCCTTTTTTGGTTCCCAGCTTCTGTTTTTATTACCCGCCGGTGTCTTTTTTCTGATGCGGGCAGATAATTACCTTGGATTTTTGCCGGTGGTCTTTTTATTTTTCCTGGTGGGAAGCGGACTGAAGGAACCTATCGAAAATATGATGCAGATGGTGATCGTTTCCAGCAAGATCATCGAGGGCGTGAATCGAATGGACGCCATCCTTCAGATGCAGGAGATTAGTGAAGGCTCCGGAAAAATACCGGAGGAATACGATGTGGTTTTTGAAGATGTTTCTTTTTCCTATGTGGAAGGTGTTCGGGCGGTGGATCATGTGTCCTTCCGGCTGGAACAGGGAAGCGTGACCGGTCTGGTCGGTCCCTCCGGCGGCGGAAAATCAACGCTTGCCCAGCTTTTACTGAGGTTTTATGAAACCGGTGAAGGAAGGATAAGGATTGGCGGCGTGGATATCCGGGATATTCCCCAGGAAAAGCTGACCCATCTTGTTTCCTATGTCTTTCAGGAAAGCTTTTTGTTCCACGATACGATTGAAAACAATATCCGCATGGGGGACCGGGAGGCTTCTATAGAACAGGTGCAGGAGGCTGCGAAAAATGCCGGTATCCATGATGTGATCCTACGGCTTCCGAAGGGTTATCAGACGGTGATCGGGGAAAAGGACGCCTATCTGTCCGGCGGAGAAAAACAGCGGATCGCTATTGCACGGGTGTTTTTGCGAAATACGCCGATCGTGGTGCTTGACGAGGCTACGGCCTACACCGATGCGGAAAATGAGGCGAAGATTCAGGCCGCTTTTGCCCGGCTGGCGAAGGATAAAACGGTTCTGATCATTGCCCACCGTCTGAAAACGGTGGAAAAGGCGGACCGGATCCTTGTGATGAAAAACGGAGAGCTTTTGGGAAATGAGAGCCATTCGGTTTTGATGGAAACCTGCCCTGTATATCGGGATATGGTGGACGCCAACGAGCGGAGAAATCAGTGGACGATCAAGAGAAGGGAGGCGATGGTATGACTGCATTTAGAGTGTGGTTTCAGACCATGACCCTGGGACAGACGGGAAAGTATTTGAAACTGCTGGCATGGAGCCTTTTTGACAGCTTTGTGGTATCCATTCTCTATGCCGTTATGGTCATGGCGATTTATGTGCTTGAGATTCCGGTCATGTCTCCGGAAAAAGCTTTGTCTTTCGGTCATATCCGGCTTATGTTTGGAATCCTTCTGATCCAGTTTATCGGCTACTTATTTATTCGCAGGAAATCCTATCTGGATTTTTGTATTGGTTTTGCCGGGACAACAAAAACTTCACGGATTCAGATGGGAGAACATTTAAGAAAACTGAGTATGGGGTTCTTTAGTAACCGGGATGCGGGGGACTTATCCACCGTTCTTCTGCGGGATTATTCGGAAATCGAAAATTTTGCCCAGCAGCTTTTACCCCAGGTGGCGACCATTCTTATTCGCTTTTTATTGGCTGCCTTCGTTTTGTCCACATTTGACGGGCGGATGACCATTGCAGTATTTTTAGTTATCCCTCTTGCGCTGCCCTTCGCTTTTTTGTCTTATCAGAGGATGAAGGGGGAAAGCGAACGTCTGCAGGCCTCCCAACAGGAAGTGGCCGCCGGTATTCTGGAATACGTGGGCGGCATACAGACGCTGAAAGCTTTCCACATGGCCGGCGAACAGTTTGAAACGCTGAAAGCTTCTATGGCGCGACAGCAGCATGCATCGATTAAACTTGAGACAGGAGCTGCGGCGCCGGTCAGCATGATCGGGCGGTGTATTTTAAACTGCGGCATCGGGGTGGTGATGCTTACAGGTGGATTCCTGATAACGAAAGGCGAGCTTTCGGCCTTTTACTATATTGTGTTTATGCTGTTATCGCTGACAATTTACGATCCGGTGCTGACCCTCTTTACGTTTATTGCCGATTTTTCCCGAACCTCAAGAAGCGGAAGCCGTATTCGAAATTTATTCGAAGAAAAACCCCTTCCGGAACCGGAAAAGGGAGCTGTTCTCAAGCATACGGATATTATATTTGAGGATGTGTGTTTTGGATATACGACCTATTCCGACAGGAACGGGGAGGAGGGCCGGGCCGAAACCGCTGACCGGAAAGAAACCGCCGATAGGTCTGAGGTACTTCACCATATCCATTTGACCTTTCCGGAAAAAAGTGTCACCGCCCTGGTCGGTCCCTCGGGCTCTGGCAAATCCACAATAACGCGGTTAATTGCCAGGTTTTGGGACGTGACGTCGGGGGAGATTCGTATGGGAGGCATCCCGATTCAAAATATTCCGTCGAAAGCGCTTATGGGAAATATAAGCATGGTGTTTCAGGATGTTTATCTCTTTCACGATACTATCGAAGAAAATATCCGAATGGGCCGGGCCGACGCAACCCACGGGGAAGTCATAGAAGCGGCGAAAAAAGCGGCCTGCCATGATTTTATTATGGCATTGCCGGAAGGCTATCAGACTATGGTCGGTGAAGGGGGATCCACATTATCCGGCGGAGAAAAGCAGAGAATTTCCATTGCCCGGGCGCTTTTGAAGGATGCGCCGGTGGTCCTTCTGGATGAGGCCACTTCCTCTCTGGACCCGGAAAATGAAGTTTTTATTCAACAGGCTATCTCGGCGCTGGTCGAGGAAAAGACGGTGATAGTCATCGCGCATCGGCTGCAGTCGGTCAGCAACGCCGATCAGATCGTCGTGCTGGATGACGGAAATATAAGCGAGGTCGGAACCCATGAGGCGCTTCTGAAAAAACGGGGAAGCTATTTTAAACTCTGGCAGGAGCAGCAGAATGCGGGCAGCTGGCAGATTAAGGAATGACGGAGGAAGAAAAATGAAACAGAATAACGATCAAAAGATGGAGGGCAGAGACTTTATTGCCTGCGGTATTTTCAGTTTATTATGTATGCTGGCCATGGTTCTGGCCGCCGTGACAAATATGTCGGGGTATACGGCCGCCTTTTATCCGGCGGCCGCATCCTTTTTTATCGGGATCCTTTATGTGATCATGATCAATAAAGTAAAAAAACGGGGCGCCGTTCTTGTTTTTTCCATTGTGCCCTGCCTGTATTTTTTTACAAGCGGATTAATTGAGGGGATGATCGGTGCGGCCGGCGTGCTGATTTTTGCTCTTCTTGCCGAGCTGGTTTTGAAAATGGACCGAAACAGCCGAAAAAATGTCACGGTATCCGGTATCATTTATACGCTCTATATGTCAACGATCGGGCTGGCTGAAAATTTTATTGCGACGGATACCTATTGCGACAATGCCCTGGCTCATGGCATCAATGCCACCGTGGTGGAGCAGATGCGGGGAATGTATAGGATGAAACCGCTTTGGCTGGTCGTGATCGGAGTTACGGCGCTCTTAACCTTTGCCGGGATTCAGACGGGAAAGGGATTGATAAATAAGCATTTGAAAAAGGCAGGGATGCTGTAAGATGAAACTGGATATTCGCACCTATTTGATTCTGACGGTTTTATCTGCCACTTGTACAAGCCTGAATACCGATATTCGGATTGAAATCGGTATCATGGCCCTGTTGGGAGGGCTGCAGTGCCTGTCTGGCCGGGGCGTTTTTATGCCAAAGCTTGTGATCGCATATGGAATTATGGTTCTCATTCAGTATGCTCTGTTTCCAATGCTTCCGGAGCTTTTGGTGATGCTTCTGTCGATGTTGGTTGTAACTATACGCAGCTTTTTTCCGGTGATCATGTGTCTTGTACTTTTGTATAAAAATAGCCGGGTCAGTCAGATGACGGCCACATTTACAAAGATGGGGGTGCCGAAAAATGTCACGGTCACGGTGGCGGTGGCTGTCCGCTACATACCGACGTTAAAGGAAGAATGGCTTCATATCCGGGATGCTATGCGTATGAGGCAGGTAACGGCGGGGATACGGAATCCTTTTCGCAGACTGGCGTGTCTGACGGAATGTTACCTGGCGCCCATGTTCGTATCCTGTCTGAAAACAGCAGACGAACTTTCGGCGGCGGCTGTAACAAGGGGAATTGACGCTCCGAACATGCCCTCCTGCCGGAATTACAGGGCAATGGGTTTTGCCGATATTTTCCTTATTTTTTGCGCGATTTTACTGACATTTTTCTGTGCTTGGAACAGGTATGGAGGATGAGTATATGATCACATTCAAAGATGTAAGTTTTCACTATGAGAATACAGAAGATAGGATGGCGGATAAGGGCATCCGGGACATACATATGCAGATAAGATCCGGTGAATGTATCCTTTTATGCGGGCCTTCCGGCTGCGGCAAGACGACGCTCTTAAAGGCTGTGAATGGTTTGATTCCTCAGTTTACTCCTGGTCATATGAGCGGGAAGGTTCAAATTGACGGAGTGGATATTAAAGAAATGCCCCTTTATGAGTTGTCAAAACAGGTTTCCAGCGTTTTCCAAAATCCAAAATCCCAGTTTTTCAACACCGATGTTGAAAGTGAGATTGTATACAGTCTGGAAAACCAGGGGCTTCCGGTAAAAGAAATTGATGAGCGGCTGGAACAGACGATAAAGGCACTTCATCTGGAAAATCTTCTGCATAGGAGCATGTTTGAATTGTCTGGCGGAGAAAAACAGCGGATTGCCTTTGCCGGAGCCTTTATTTCCGATGCGCCGGTCATTGTATTGGATGAACCTTCGGCAAACCTTGATATTAAGGCCACATCGGATATACGAAATATTCTGGAAAAGATGAAAGGCCAGGGCAAAACGATCTTAGTGGCAGAACACCGGATCGCATATTTAAAAGGACTTGTGGATACGGTCTATTATATCGATGGCGGAAGAATCTGCGGAAAGTATCCGGCAGAAGAATTTTACGCGCTCAGTGACGAAAAAAGAAGGGCAATGGGGCTGCGCCGCCTGACAGAGATAGAGACAAAATTCCATATTCCGTCAATGAAAGTCTCCGCCGGAGAAATTGTTTTAAAGGCGGAGAAGGTGACTTTGTCCCACAAAGACCATATCGTACAGGCAGGGCTTTGCTTTGAGGGCCGTGCCGGGGAAATTGTCGGGATCGTGGGTGACAATGGCGTTGGAAAAACGACTTTTCTGCGTGCGATCGGCGGACTTGACCGGATAAAGCGCGGGCGTATCTTCATGTTTGGCCGGGCGGCCGGAGAGCGTCAACGAAGAAAACGGTGCGGGATGGTGATGCAGGATGTGAATCATCAATTGTTTACCGATCGTGTGGAAAAGGAGTGTATGCTGGGAAATCCGGGAGTTCGCCGGGAGCAGGTCATGAAGATCCTAGAAGAAATGAACCTTTTGTCTGAACAAAATGTGCATCCGCAAAGTCTTTCCGGAGGTCAAAAGCAGCGGCTTGCAATATCAGCGGCTTACGCTGCGGGGAAACAAATTTTATTAATGGATGAACCGACCAGCGGACTGGACTATCGCAGTATGCTGGCTGCGGGAAAGGTTCTGAAGGGACTGGCGGATAAGGGAGTTCTGATTTTAGTAGTCACCCATGACAAAGAATTTATAGAAACCGTCTGCGACAGGCTGTTCTTTATGGAAAAATAACCCATTGCGGCGGAGGAAAATAGAAATCTGCGGGCCGGTGCATATAATAAATAAAAAAAGGTGATGTGTTATGGACAGACAGTGCAGATTGAGTCATGTAGCAAAAACTTATCTCGATACATTTGAATGTATTCTTTCTGAGATGATTCAGGAAATGACGGAGGTTGAATTAACGGACAGTATATCAGATAATTTTATCATTCAGATGATCCCTCACCATCGGGCGGCCATTGAAATGTCCGGAAATATTTTAAAGTATACGACAAATATACCGTTACAGGAGATTGCCCTCAGAATTATATCGGAGCAGACAAAAAGTATTGAAAACATGCAGCGAATTCAATGCCAGTGCGGCGAATACAGAAACCCTACTCAGGAATTGTGCCAGTATCAAAGCCGGGTGGATCAGATCATGCAGCGGATGTTTTGTAATATGGGCAGTGCACGGGCCACAAATCAAGTGAATTGTAATTTTATGTGGGAGATGATACCGCATCACAGAGGCGCCGTGGAAATGTCGAAAAATGCCCTTCAATACAATATATGTCCGGAGCTTCGGCCGATTCTTGATGCGATCATTACATCTCAGGAGAGGGGGATCCGTCGGATGTGCCATTTGCTTCGGTGCTGCTGTTGAAGCGATCCTTGATAAAAAATCAGTATTTGACATTAATGGGCGGATTCTATATAATAGAGAATTGTTATATGACTAAAAAAATCAAAGGATAAGGTGAATACAATGAGTTTAATGCAGCAATGGGAAGATATGGTATCTGTATTTAATAATGATGCTAAAGCTCAGCAGAAATTCTGGACAGATTATTATCTTCAGGAAAAAGGTGTTTATGAAAAATTATTGGAGGAGCCTGTAGAAGTTATTTCCGGAACTGTTCAGGAACTGGCAGATAAATTCGAAATGGATGTTGTCCTGTTTGGCGGATTCCTGGATGGTATCAATGAAAGCTTAAAACAGCCAAATCCGGTGGATACGATTGAAGCAGACAGTCAGGTGACAATTGATATTGATTTGGAAAAACTCTATTATAATATGGTAGCCGCAAAGGCGGAATGGCTGTACAAACTGCCTCAGTGGGATAATCTTCTTGATGAGGAGAAGAGAAAAGAACTTTACAAAGCTCAGAAACGTTCCATGATCGTAGTTAAGGGCAAAAAAATTGGAAGAAACGAACCATGTCCATGCGGCAGCGGTAAAAAATATAAATTCTGCTGCGGCAGATAAGCATCAGGTCAGACAGTAAATATGAG
>CATZYB010000046.1 GCA_958426095.1 uncultured Lachnospiraceae bacterium | reverse complement strand
TTTACAATCTTGGAACCAATGTGTTCCTTGGAGAAATATCTTATATAACAAAGGCCCTGAGCGCAGTACTTCAGCTTGGCGTAACGCTGGACTATTCCATTTTCCTGTGGCATAGCTACAAAGAAAATCAGGAGCGTTTTCCGGGAGATAAAGAGCGGGCTATGGCCCATGCCATATCCAATACCTTTTCTTCTGTTGTTGGCAGTTCGGTAACGACGGTGGCCGGATTTATTGCCCTTTGTTTTATGAGTTTTACCCTTGGAAGAGACATGGGTATCGTCATGGCGAAAGGCGTTGTATTTGGCGTTATCAGTTGTGTGACGATTTTACCGGCCTTTATTTTGATATTTGATAAAGCGATTGAGAAGACGACGCACCGGGCGCTGACACCGAAGGTGGATAAATTATCCGGTTTCGTTATAAAACATTATAAAATATTCATCTGTGCTTTTATCATCGTATTGATTCCGGCACTGTACGGATATGGGAATACGAAAGTTTATTATAATCTGGATGCCACGCTGCCGAAGTACCTTGAAAGTATACAGGCAAATGATAAGCTGTCCGATAATTTTGATATGAATGCAACCCATATGGTGCTGGCCAGTTCGGATTTATCTTCCAAAGACGGAAAGGCCATGCTGGATGAAATGTCCGATGTGGATGGCGTACGTTTTGCCCTGGGCCTTGACAGTGTTCTTGGTTCGGCCATTCCGAGAGAAATGATACCGGAAAAATTGACGGAAACATTGAAAAAGGATAATTGGCAGTTAATATTAGTTCAGTCTGAGTATAAGGTGGCGTCAGATGAAGTTAATCAGCAGTGTGACGAATTAAATCAGATCATAAAAAAATATGATCCGGAAGCGATGCTGATCGGAGAAGCGCCTTGTACGAAGGATTTGATCACCATTACGGATAAAGATTTTAAAGTAGTCAATGCGGTTTCCATCGGAGCGGTCTTTTTGATCATCCTGTTTGTATTTAAATCTATTTCCCTTCCAGTGATCCTGGTCGCAGTGATTGAATTTGCTATTTTTATCAATTTGGGTATTCCGTGTTACACGGGTACGGAGCTGCCGTTCATTGCATCTATTGTCATAGGAACGATACAGCTTGGTGCAACAGTAGACTATGCGATCCTGATGACAACACGGTATAAGAAAGAACGGTGTCTTGGAAAAGAAAAGAAGGAAGCGGTCCATATCGCTCTTTCCACATCGATAACATCCGTCATGGTTTCCGCACTTGGATTCTTTGCGGCAACCTTCGGCGTCGGACTTTATTCCGATATTGATATGATTTCAGCCTTATGTACATTGATGGCCCGGGGAGCGATCATCAGTATGTTTGTTGTTATTTTTATCCTGCCGTCGATGCTGATGGTATTTGACAGAATAGTCTGTGCAACGACAAAGGAAATGCGGAAAATTAAGTTTTTAGGAGGTCAAGATCATGAAAAATAAAGAATATCAGAAAATATTAGCTTATGCGCTGACCGCATCGATGGTCATTGGAGGTTCCGGAGTTTTATCAATGCCGGCTTGGGCTGAGGAAAAGCCGGTTCAAATCATGAGTACCCAGGCGGCCCAGGCGGCTGCGTCGGAATCGGAAAAGGGCGATGGAGAGAAAGCGGAAGCCCTGAAAGATGAAACGGTTTATGTAAAACTGGATGCTTCGGGCAAGGTGTCGTCGGTCACCGTGTCCGATCAGCTTAAAAATATAGGCGGATTGAAAAGTATTGAGGATGTTTCGGGATTGAAGAACATTGAAAACGTCAAAGGTGAAGAAAGCTTTACACAGGACGGCGGAAAGCTCATGTGGAACGGCGCCGGTGAGGATATTGTTTATCAGGGGACGACTGAAAAAAAACTTCCGATAGGTATCCGGGTAAGTTACACACTGGACGGCAAAGAAATCAGCGCCGAAGAGCTTACAGGAAAAAGCGGTCATTTGAAGATTCGGTATGAATATGAAAATACAACAGGAGATGGCGGCGGTTCTTATACACCATTTTTAATGGTTACAGGATTGATTTTAAATACAGAAAAGTTTTCGGATGTAACTATTGAAAATGGAAAGCTTGTCTCTGATGGCGACAGAGATCTGGCAATCGGAATGGGTATACCAAAGATGAAGGATGCGCTGAATGTGGCGGATATTGATATTCCGGATTATTTTGTCCTTGAAGCCGATGTGGTCGATTATGAAGCTGTTGAGGGTATTACGGTAGCCACCAATGAAGTATTTAATTCTATGAACAGCGACGGTTTTGACAGTCTGGAAGATCTGGAGGGTTCTATGGATCAGCTTCAGAGTGCGGCCGATCAGCTGGTGGATGGTTCCGGTCAGTTAAAAACCGGACTGGATACTTTGCTTTCATCTTCCGGAACCCTGATCGATGGGATCGATCAGTTGGCGGCCGGAGGCGATGAACTTGAAAAAGGCACAGGAACTTTGAAGAGCGGCGCCGGGGAACTTTCAGAGGGCGGTAAAGCTCTCGCTGACGGCACTTCACAGTTGGCGGCCGGCGCAGAAAATTTGAGCGACGGTGCATCTCAGGTAGCGGCCGGTGCAGACAGCGCCCATAAAAGCACGTCAGAACAATTACTCCCAGGTGTTCAGCAGCTCTATGACGGCGTGACAGGGATGCAGTCCCAGGTTGAAAACGGTATTGGCCAGCTTTCCGGAGGTACGAGCCAATTAAAAGGCGGTATCGAAGCGGCAGCAGCCGGAGCGGCCCAGTTGTCTGCCGGTATTGAAACTGTCGGGGCCAGCGCCAGTGATTTAAGCAGCGGCATATCCAGTGCGGCAGCGTCTTCGGACGAATTGTCTGCCGGAGCTCAAAGCCTGGCTGACAGCTTATCTGGGGCCGGTGTCGATAACAGTGCTTTGATTGCAGAGGTGGAATCATTAAGAACTGAAGAAAATAGTGCAGTCATCGATGCTGTTATTGGGGGATTATATGCTCAGGCTGACGGTGTCAACGCTGCGCTTTCAAATGCGGCCGCTGCTGCCGGAAATATTGCAGCCGGAAGTAGTGCATTGACAGATGGATTAAATAATGCAGCGGCCGGAGCAGAGGCATTAGCTGGGGCCATTAATGGCGATATTAAAACAGGGGCTTCCGGTTTAAGCAGTGCATTAAATGAAGACCTGAGCAGCGGAGCAGCACAATTGGATGAGGGTGTGACGCAGATGGCCGGACAGTTAAAGGATGGCACATCCCAGTTGGCTTCCGGTACAGGAGCTTTATTAAGCGGCACCAAAGCTTTAAATGATGGATTGGGAACCTTGGCTGACGGAGCAGCTCAGGTCAGCGAGGGAAGCAATACTTTAAGCGAAAATATGAAAGCCGCCGATGATGGAGCCAAAACGCTGGCTGTCGGTTTGGAAACGTTGCTTGAAGGCGCTTCAAATCTTCAGGCCGGAGCAGTCATCCTGAATTCGGGTCTTGGCACATTACAGTCCGGTTCCGGGGAACTGGTAAATGGTGTGACCCAGCTTGATAACGGAGCAGCCGAATTAAACAATGGAATGATCCAGTTTAATCAGGATGGTATCCAGAAACTGGTTGATGCTTTTGACGGCGATGTGGAGAGTATGCTTGATAATTTAAATGAAATTCTGGATGCATCCAGGGAATATAATAATTTTTCAGGTATTTCCGATGGAATGAAGGGCGAAGTGAAATTTATTTTCATCAGTGATAAATAAAAGATAGATATTTTGGAAAAAGAGTGCTATAATTTAGACAAAATCAATGTTAGGAGGCTATTTGTATGGCAAAGAAAATTTTGATGCTTGTCGGTGATTTTACAGAGGATTATGAAACAATGGTGCCATTTCAGGCATTGTCTATGTTAGGATATCAGGTAGATGCGGTTTGCCCGGACAAAAAAGCGGGAGATGTTGTTCGTACGGCAGTTCATGACTTTTTAGGAGACCAGACATATACAGAAAAACCAGGTCATAATTTTGCTATCACAGCAGATTTTGATGCAGTAAATACAGCAGATTATGTTGGACTTTTCATCACCGGCGGACGTGCACCGGAATATATCCGTCTGAATCCGAGAGTGATCGAAATCGTTCAGGAATTCTTTAAAGATAACAAACCTGTAGCTGCGATCTGCCATGGTCCTCAGGTACTTACTGCGGCCGGTGTTCTGAACGGATATAAGGCAACCGCATATCCGGCTGTTGGTCCGGATGTCGCCCTGGCTGGCGGAACATATGTAGAAGTTGACGCTTCGGAAGCTGTTGTTGACAGAAATCTTGTAACTGCTCCGGCATGGCCTGGAGATACAGCGATCATTAGAGAATTTGTAAAACTTCTCGGAGCTAAAATTGAAATCTAAAAGTTGATGAAAATGCTTGACATTCGGTGAGAAGTGTAGTATTCTATTTCAGGTGTTTAGAACACGATAAGAAAGCAGAGTACTCACTCTCACCTCAGCATTTAAAATGACTCGGGTTAAATATTCAGGTAGTTTGGCACAAAAGTGTCTTTAATGAATGGTGAGTAGTATGCTGCTCACCATTTTTTTTGATTATGGAGGTGTCAATTATCAGCGATTTAATGATTAACGAGCAGATTCGCGACAGAGAGGTTCGTCTGATCAGTGCAGACGGAGAACAGTTAGGGGTTATGTCCGCTAAGGAAGCTATGAAACTGGCTAAAGAAGCCAATCTGGATTTAGTAAAAATTGCCCCTCAGGCAAAGCCGCCGGTATGTAAAATCATCGATTACGGTAAATATCGTTATGAGATGGCTCGTAAGGAAAAGGAAGCTAGAAAGAAACAGAAGGTTATTGATATTAAAGAAATTCGTTTATCACCGAATATCGATGTCAACGACTTGAATACAAAGATGAACCAGGCACGGAAGTTCCTGAAAGGCGGTAACCGGGTAAAGGTTTCTGTACGTTTCCGTGGACGTGAGCTGGCACATACCGCAGCAGGTAAGGTTATTCTGGAAGGATTTGCAGAGAAGTTATCGGATGTTGCAGTAATTGATAAAGCAGCCAAACTGGAAGGCCGGAGCATGGTCATGTTCTTATCAGAAAAACGCAATTAATCATTTGGAAATATTAAGGAGGATACACACTATGCCAAAAGTTAAAACAAGCAGAGCAGCAGCAAAGCGTTTCAAAAAAACAGGTACTGGTAAATTAAAAAGAATGAAAGCTTACAAGAGCCATATTCTTACAAAGAAATCCACAAAAACAAAGAGAAATCTCAGAAAAGCAACCATTACAGATGCTACAAACGCAAAAGTAATGAAGAAGATTTTACCTTATCTGTAATAGAACGAAACGGAGGATATAACGATGGCAAGAGTTAAAGGTGCGTTAAACGCTAGAAAAAAACATAACAGAACTTTAAAGCTGGCTAAAGGTTACAGAGGAGCCAGAAGCAAACAGTATAGAGTGGCAAAACAGTCCGTAATGAGAGCATTAACAAGCTCTTTCGCAGGCCGTAAAGAAAGAAAACGTCAGTTCAGACAGCTTTGGATCGCAAGAATCAATGCTGCTGCAAGAATGAACGGACTTTCCTACAGCAAATTAATGCACGGTTTAAAATTAGCTGGTGTTGATGTAAACCGTAAAATGCTTTCCGAAATGGCTATCAGCGACGCTGCTGGATTCACAGCACTTTGCGAAGTTGCTAAAGCAAAATTAGCTTAATTGAAATTCATAAAATGTCCCCGATATTTTTTGGGGGCATTTTTTTATTATCAGGAATTTTTTGCACATTCAACTATTATATAGTATAATAGACCGCATATTTTCAAAAGCATAAAGGAGGTAGAAACTGTGTTAGAAATTATAAAAGCAATTATTTTTGGTATTGTGGAGGGGATTACCGAGTGGCTGCCCATCAGCAGTACCGGGCATATGATTATTTTGGATGAATTTATTAAATTAGAATGTTCCGAAGAATTTAAGGAAATGTTCCTAGTTGTTATTCAGCTTGGCGCCATTTTGGCAGTCCTGTTGCTGTTCTGGAATAAGATATTTCCATTCCAGTTTAAGGATAAGCGTAAGCCTGTTATTGAGGCGGATAAAATCATGCTTTGGTGCAAGATTATCGTTGCCTGTATTCCTGCGGCTGTAGTGGGAATTCTTTTGGATGATGTCTTTGAGGCGTTATTTTATCATGCCGTTCCGGTAGCAATTGCACTCATTGTTTTCGGCATCGCTTTTATTCTTATTGAGCGGGGCAATGAATTTCGTCAGCCAAGAATTAAAAAGATGGAAGATATTGACTTTAAGACAGCTTTGATTATCGGTGTATTTCAGCTGATTGCGGCCGTATTTCCGGGAACCTCGCGGTCCGGCGCAACCATTGTCGGAGCCTTGCTGGTCGGCGTATCCCGTACCGCCGCTTCCGAATTTACCTTTTGTCTGGCTATTCCTGTCATGTTTGGAGCCAGCCTGTTGAAAATATTGAAATTCGGATTGTCCTTTACCGGGATGGAGGCGGCCATATTGCTGGTTGGCATGGCGGTAGCTTTTGTTGTCTCGATAATCGTTATCCGGTTTTTGATGGACTACATAAAGAAACATGATTTTCAGGTGTTTGGCTGGTATCGGATTGTTCTCGGCTTGATTGTTATTCTGCTGAATGTTTTCGGTATCATTCAAGTATAAAACATATTACTAAAATAAATAATACATTGGCCTATGGATTTGCCATGCTGGGAAGTATTGTCCTGGCCTGGTGGTGGTGTTTTAAAGTTTCTGCAGGAAAAATTGAAAGAAGCCTACAAGTGGGAGCGAGATCATGCGCCGGAGAGCGGTGTGGATTACGATATGTTGATTTGGGCTGTTGAGAATTTAAACGGGTAACCGAGGTTCAGACAAGAACCGGAAGGCTACCCGTTTTTTCTCTCAATATCTTTTGATGATTTATACGCTTTTATGGTATAATATAAATACATGACATATTGGAACAGAGGAGGCAAATGGGTGGATTGGGAGATAAAAAAGGGACAGCAGTGGCCCTATGGTGTTTCCGTCTGGCAGAATCATTTAAATTTGGCTTTTGAATTGCCGGAGAAAAAGAAAGTAGTGCGGGGCAGACAGGAATTAAGTTGTCCGGATGAAAAAGAACTGGAGATAAAGATATATGATTTGGCGAGGAGAACATCGGTGACGATGCCTGCGGATGGGCATTGGCGCTGTGGCCGGGCTTATGGTGTTGAATTGATATGCAAGGATGCCGAAAAGGATAAAGATTCAGAAGGAATGCGTGGTGCTTCGATTGAGAATTTCGGTTATCAGGTTTTATGTGATGGCAAGGCGGTTTTGATGCCTTATGCGAAGGGAAAGCGCCGGATTGACGGAAACGATGTTTATTTGTTTGCGGAGCGGGAGTTTGATTGGGGCGATGATGTTTCGCCAAAGTTAGACTTTGACGATATTATTTTATACAAGCTTCATGTTCGGGGTTTTACCAAACATGCATCTTCCGGGGTAAAGCATCGGGGAACTTTTGAGGGAATATCTGAAAAGATTCCTTATTTAAAAACTTTAGGAGTAAATGCTCTGGAGCTTATGCCTGTTTATGATTTTGAAACAGTGGATCCAGAGGATAGCCTGAAAGACGAGCGGAAGAATTACTGGGGATATGGGCCGGCGGATTTTATGGCTGTAAAGCCGGAATATGCTGCGAAACCGGAAAACGCCGGAGAAAGTCTGAGACAATTTGTAAAAACACTGCATCTGGAAGGTATGGAGATTTACCTTGAGATTCTTTTTACGGGAAAAGAAGATACGGAATATAAGCTTTCCTGTCTGCGCCATTGGGTTTTAGATTATCATGTGGATGGATTTCATCTGAATGCAGACACAACGCCCATGAGAGAGGTTTTATCAGACCCGGTGCTGGCGGATACGAAAATCATGAGTGAAAATTTTGACGGTACTTGTGATAAAAATATTAACAGAAAACGAAGAGCTATTTACCATAACGGTTTCCAGGATGGCATGCGGCAATTTTTGAAGGGCGATGAGGGTTCTGCCGGAAGATTTATGGAACAGATCCTGAACCGTTCTGCAGAACAGGGATATATCCAGTATATAGTAAATAATAATGGTTTTACAATGATGGATATGGTGTCCTATGACAGCCGTCACAATGAAGCTAATGGAGAACATAATCTGGACGGGACATCCTGGAATTTCAGTTGGAACTGCGGTGCGGAAGGCATGAGCCGGAAAAAAGATGTTCTTTGTCTGCGCCGACAGCAGTTGAAAAACGCCTGGATCCTGAATATCTTTCAGCAGGGGACGCCGCTGATTTACGCGGGGGATGAATTTGGCAACAGCCAGAAGGGAAATAATAATGCCTGGTGTCAGGATAACGACATCTCATGGCTGAATTGGAATTTGATCCGGAAAAATGCCTGGTTATATGATTTTGCGGCAGAGCTTATCCGACTTCGAAAAAAAGTAAAAATACTTCATCCGGAAAAACCTTATGTCCAGACTGACCGGACGGCCAATGGGCTGCCGGACGTATCATTTCATGGGAAAGTGCCGTGGTTTGTTGATGGCGCTGATTGGAACCGCTGTATCGGCTGCATGTATGCCGGAGATGGCGAGGCCTGGTATTTTGCTTATAACATGAATTCTGTCCGGGAGACATTTGCATTGCCATGTCTGCCGAAAAAAAGTGTCTGGAAGGTTTATCTGGATACGGCCGAGGTGCATCCGAAGGATACAGAGGCCGAAGATGGTGAAATTTCGCTGGAAAGGCACAGTATTGTCCTGCTGCGTGGCAGGTATTAAAAAAAACTCCGTTTCATCCGGATAATAAGGATGAAACGGAATTTTTTTAGTAAAAATGATGTTCTGAATAGTCGTCTTTTGGCGGGAAATCGCCGATATAAGGTAAATCGTGCCGGTCATCAACGAACATTGTGTCCGGTGCGTCATCGTAGTCTGTGTGATCTTCTGACATACGATTGACCCGTGGAAACCAGTGATGTACCTTTTTGTTGCCGTCATAATAAGTCATAAGCAGCCTCCTTTGCTTCGGTTATAGTTATATTTTGAAGCAAAGGCGTAAAATTTATTCTGGATAGATAAGACGTTCTGTGCCGATATTTTCCAGAACTTCTTTTAAAAATTTATCGGCCAGATAATTGGCCATCGGAAGATTCATATCTCTGAAATTACCGCAGTCTTTGGCGCAGGCTCCAGGCACCTCATCGTCAAAATCACGGATAAAAGTAAACAGCTCTTTCATAAGCGGGACAATATCTTTGGATTCATAGTCGCCGCTTAAGAGCAGATAAAATCCGGTACGGCAGCCCATTGGCCCGAAATATACAGTTTTACTGCCGTAAATCGGATGATTTCTTAAAAAAGTTGCGGCCAGATGTTCGATGGTGTGCATCTCGGCTGTGTTCATGACCGGCTCAAAATTCGGCCGGGTCATGCGGATATCGAAGGTTGTGACTGTTTCGGCGCCTACCGCATCTTTACGTGATACATAAACACCTGGAAGTAATTTTAAATGATCGATCGTAAAACTTGTTATTTTTTCCATGAGAAGGTCTCCTTTATATTTTTATGTTATACTAGGAATATTATATAAGAGAATGAAAGAAAACGCAATTATTGTTGAATTTTAAGGGTCATAAGTGTAAAATGGTACGTGATGATATGATAAGGAGTGGAGTCTACAACATGAAAAAGCATACGGTACGTTTTTACGTAACGATCACGATTGTAAAAATAGCGACGAAATTTTTGAAACTTTTAGGCAGAAATGCAACGCATCTGCCGGGATGGATGGCCAATCAGCTCTGTCCGGATTTCCTCGGACATTTGGAAAAACCTGAGACGCTTGTCTATGTCATGGGAACTAACGGTAAGACTACCGTATCCAATCTGACGGCGGAAGTATTAAAGGATAATGGATATGAGTATATTAATAATGCCTCAGGCAGTAATGTCAGTGAGGGGCTTATTTCCGCACTGTTATCAAGAAGCAGTTTCTTCGGCAAGGCACGCTGTAAACTGGCGGTTCTGGAAGTGGATGAACGATATTCGCCGCATATTTATCCATATATGCAGCCGGACATTTTTGTATGCACGAATCTGTGCCGGGATGCGCTGGATCGAAATGCGAATGTGGACTTTATCGTTGATATATTAAATGACAATATTTCAAATCAGACAAAGATGATCTTAAATGGAGATGACCTGATCGTCAGCCATTTAAAACCTGAAAATGAAAGGGTATATTTCGGTATTGATGAGCTTCCGAGAGATGCGAAGGCCCGGCCGAATATCGTGCGGGATATTATTGTCTGTCCGGAATGCGACACGAAACTGGAATATGATTTCCTGAGATATAACCATGTGGGACGTGCACACTGTCCGAATTGCGATTATGGTTCACCGGATGTGGATTATGATGTGATTTCTGTCGATGATGCGAAGATGGAATTTACCATGAAGACGCCGGAAGGGGAAGAAACCTATCATTTGCTTGGAAAGAATATTACGGATATGTATAATGAAGTGACGGCCATTACGCTGCTCCATCAGCTTGGATTAAACTACGGACAGATTTCCGGTTCTATGAACAAGATGCAGTTAGTGGCTTCACGGTACGATGTTCAGAAAGTCGCCGGTAAAGAAGTGATCATGTGTCTTGCCAAGGGGCAGAGCCCGATCGCCAGTTCCCGTGTATTTGAGTTCATTACGGAACAGGGCGGCAGCAGTGCAGTCGTTTTGTTGAACTATGACTATCACGACCAGATGCATTCCTCTGAAAATATGGCCTGGATTTATGAGGCGGATTATGAATTTTTGAATAATGATTGTGTGAAACAGATCGTGGCCGGAGGAAACCGGTGTTATGATTATAAGATCCGGGCGCTTCTGGCGGGAATTCCGGAAGAACGGATCGAGTGTGCATTGAGACCGGAAGAAGTTGTTAAACTGGTTGATATTCAGAACGTGGATAAAATTTACATTCTTTTTGCTGTGTATACACGGCCGAAGGCATTGGAAATCAAAGAACATCTCGTAAAACGAATCGAAAAGGGGGTAAAATAAGATGAAAATAGAAATATTATTTCCGGAATATTGCAACCTCTTTGGAGATTACGGCAATATGATGTATTTAAAGGCCTGCCTGCCGGATGCGGAGTTCATCGAGACATCCATGAACAGTGAACCGTTATTTGTGACAGAAAAGCCAAATCTCATTTACATGGGACCGATGACGGAACGGGCCCAGGAAAAGGTCATCCGCAAGCTGATACCTTATAAAGAACGGATTGAAGAATTGATCCATGAAAAAGTTTGTTTCCTGTTCACGGGAAATGCCATGGAAGTATTATTTCGTGAGATCATTGACGGCGACCGGGTGATTCCGGGAGTGAATATTTTTGATTTTTCCGCAGTGAGAGATTATGACCATCGGTTTAACGGAAATTTCTACGGTGAATTCAATGAGCGTAAAGTAGTTGGATGTAAGAGCCAGTTTACCATGGCCTATGGCGCGAATGAGAATTGTTATTTTGCCAAGACCATCCGGGGAATCGGTATTAACAAGTCGTCCAGCTATGAGGGTGTACGGCGCAGGAATTTTATCGGTACTTATTTGGTAGGACCATTACTGGTCATGAATCCGTATTTTACCCAGTATCTGATGTATCATATGGGGATTGAGAGGCCGAAGCTGGCCTATGCCGAAGCGATGAAAGATGCTTATCATCAGCGTTTGACAGAATTTGAAAATAAGCGGACAGCTATGGAAAAGGAATAGTAGGAGGAAGAATATGGATAAATACAGAGCTTATGTAGGGTCTTATACCCGTGGAGAGAGTAAAGGCATCTATATGTATGATTTTAGCGGGGACGCGCCGGTGTTGATCGAACAGGGCGTTGTGGAGATTACAAATCCATCCTTTCTGAGACTTTCTGCAAATGGAGAGTACTTATATTCCAACTGTGATGAAGGGGTGGCGGCATTTAAAGTTCTTTCGGATGGAAGCTTGGAATATTTGAACCGGCATTCGGTCCAGGGACTGCGGCCGTGTTATCTGCAGGTGGATTCAGCCAATGAATATCTGGTCAGCGCCGGATATTATGATGGAAAACTGACTATTTCACGGATCAATCCGGACGGTACTGTCGGAGAGGTAACGGATGAGGTCTTTATGAAAAGTCCCGGCAGTGTGATTTCCAGAAACAATCGCTGTCATGTAAACTGCGCCTTGTTTACTCCGGATGAAAAGCATATTCTTGCGGTGGATCTGGGAATGGATCAGATCAAGGTTTATGAATTTGACCGGGCTCATGGAAAAATTTGTCTGAAAGATATTATCCGCTGTGAAATCGATTCCGGACCGAAACATATTATATTTTCCAATGATAAAAAATATGTTTATCTGACCCACGAGAACGCCAACATGGTGACAGAATATGCTTATAAAATGGGGAAAAAAGGTCCGGTCTTTGAAAAATTAGATCAGCAGTCCACGCTGCCGCCGAAATTTACAGAAGATAACTGTGCGGTAACATTAAAAATTACAGATAACGACCAGTATCTTTTCGTGACAAACTCAGGAGATAACAGCGTGGCTATTTATAATATTGGCGCTGAAAAGAAAATGGATAAACTCTGTGTGCTTCCGGTCAGCGGTATTTACCCTAGAGATATTTATCTGTTCCCGGATAATAAACATTTTGCTTCTGTAAATCAGGAATCCGATTCAATTACGATATTTGGCGTCGATTATGAAAAAGGTTATATTTACATGAAAGGCAAACCGATTCATGTACCTTGCCCGACCTGCATTGAAGTAAAAAAACTGAAATAGAGATGAAGGATGCTGTGGAATGAGGAAACTTGTTTTACAGCATCCTTTTGTATTATGCAATTATGATGCAAAAAGGATGTAAAATAGCGGCAAGGGAGGAGAGAATTGTGAACCGGATATTAATCGTTGAAGATGAAAAAGCAATCTTAGAATTGATCCGAATGAACCTTGCGGATGCCGGCTATGTCTGCGTTTGTGCACGGGATGGGGTTCAGGCGGCGGATATATTGGAAAAAGAAAGTTTTGATCTGATCCTGCTGGACATCATGCTGCCAAAGATCAGCGGCTATGAATTAATGGAATATATACGGCCAATGAATATTCCTGTCATTTTTCTGACGGCCAGATCGGACGTGGCGGACCGGGTGAAGGGACTGAAGCTGGGGGCAGAGGATTATATTGTGAAGCCCTTTGAGATCATCGAGCTGCTGGCCCGGATTGAAACGGTTCTGCGGCGGTATAATAAAACCGCCCGGATGCTGTCGGTCTATGATGTGACGGTGGATACATTTTCAAGAGTGGTAAAAAAGGCAGGGCATCCGGTCGCTCTGACGGCAAAAGAATATGATATTTTATTGCTTTTTTTGAGAAATAAAAATATCGCCTTGTTTCGCGACAGGATTTATGAGAGCGTTTGGGGTGAAATGTATATGGGCGAAAGCCGGACGGTAGATCTGCATGTCCAGCGGATGCGGAAAAAACTCGGATTGGAGTCGAAAATTGTTCCGGTTTACAAGATTGGCTATCGCCTGGAGGTAGATGAGTGAAGTTTTTTTGGAAATTATTTTTCAGTATTATTCTCGTTACCGAATTTTTTGTGGGCGTCAGTGGTTATGTGCTGATTTATTCCAGCTTTAAAAATTCTATGGAACGGGAAATCGAGACGGCCTGGCAGGAAAATGATATGCTCTGTTTTTCTTTGAATCAGGGACTTGCCTGGTCCATGGAAATGTCAAATATATCCCTTATGTGGGGGAATCCCGAGGAGGACGGGAAGAATTATAAAGAAGTATTGACAAAGGCGATGACGATACAGACGACGGACGGTGTCATCCCGTTTTCTTTCAGCAGCGATGAGGGGGAGGTCATCTGCGGAAGCCGGAAGCCGGGATTTGATGACGGACTTATAAAAACACTGGGTATGCAGGAAAGAGGGTATGAAATACGGAAAAATGAGGATCGATATACAATTCATTGCGCCCGCCCGGTGACGCTTTTAAATGAGCATTATTTTATAGAAAATTACAGGGATATTACCGAAGTTTTTGATAATCAGGCCAGTTATACCCGGACATTTTCTATGATCATGGGGCTTCTGTTTTTGGTGGGCGGTGCGGTCATTTTTGTGATCTCATATTGGCTGGTACGCCCGATCCGGCAGCTTTCCCAGGCAACGCGGCGCCTGGCGGCCGGAAATGATATGAAACCGGTTAAGGTGAACAGCAGAGATGAAATCGGACAATTGGCGGAAGATTTTAACCGGATGTCCCTGCGTCTGTCAGAAAATATGGAAGCTTTAAAAGATTATGCAAGACGTCAGGAA
>CATZYB010000045.1 GCA_958426095.1 uncultured Lachnospiraceae bacterium | reverse complement strand
CGATGCCGGCCACGTGGCCATCTTCCAGAACAATGATCTGATCCGCATGGAGAATCGTGCTGATTCGCTGCGCCACAATGATGACCGCCGCATCGGATACCTTTTCCTTCAATGCCTTTCTCAGCACCACATCGGTCTTATAATCCAATGCGGAAAAACTGTCGTCAAACAAAAATACCTTCGGATTCTTTGCAATCGCCCGGGCGATGGAAAGACGCTGCTTTTGTCCGCCGGAAACATTGGTTCCGCCCTGAGCGATCGGACTTTGATATCGATCTTTCTTTGTCTCAATAAATTCGGTTGCCTGAGCCACCTCGGCGGCAGATTCCATAGCTTCGTCCGTAATCCAGTCACCGCCGAATTTCAGGTTGGATTCGATGGTGCCGGAGAACAGCACACCCTTTTGCGGCACAAAACCGAGAAGACTCCGGACTTTATTTCTGGAAAGCTCCCGGATATCGATACCGTCAATGGTGATCGCTCCGCCGGTCACATCGTAAAATCTAGGAATCAAATGGATCAATGTGGATTTACCGCAGCCTGTACTTCCGATGATCGCCGTGGTCTCTCCCGGCCGGGCCGTAAAACTGATATGCTCGAGGGCGTCCTCGTCAGCCCCCGGATACCGGAAACAGACGTCCTTAAATTCCACATAACCTTTGGCATCCTTTAATTCATCATCCCGAACCTGCTCCGCATCGTGGATGGTCGGTTCCGTCTTTAACACCTCGTCAATACGATCTGCAGCAACGCCGGCTCTCGGCAGCATGATCGAAATCATCGTCAGCATGAGGAAGGCCATGACGATCTGCATCGTATAGGTAATAAAGGCCATCATATCCCCGACCTGCAAATTTCCATGATTAATGCCATGGGCTCCGGTCCAGACGATCAATACGCTGATACCGTTCATAATAAACATCATGGCCGGCATCATGAAAGTCATAACACGGTTTGTAAATAACTGGGTCTGCATGAGATTCGTATTTGCCACATCAAACCGCTGTTCCTCATGCTTTTCCCGGCTGAACGCCCGGATGACAGGAATACCGGTAAGAATTTCTCTGGACACCAGATTCAGCCGGTCGACCAAATCCTGCATTTTCTTAAATTTCGGCATAGCCAGCGCCATCAATATTAAAACCAGCGCCATGATCGCCAAAACCGCCACCACGATGATCCAGCTCATTCCGGTCTTTGTACTCAAAACCTTGAAAACACCGCCGATACCGATGATCGGTGCATAACAGACCATTCGCAGAAGCATAACCTCCACCATCTGTACCTGCTGGATATCATTGGTGCTTCGTGTGATTAAAGAGGCCGTTGAAAACTTATCCATCTCCGCATTGGAAAAGGATATGACCTTATTAAATACTTGCTTTCTCAAATCCCGGCCCACACCGGCAGCCACCTTGGCGGCAAACAATGATACGAGAATGGAGGTTCCCATCATCAGTACGGCCAGCCCTACCATCTGTATCCCCTTGGTTTTTAAATATCCCATCTGAATATCATCCAGGTTCATTCCCAGGGCCTCATATTCCTCCTGAACAAGAAGAATAGCCTTCTGCTGAACAATGGATTCACTCATCTCGCCAAAGGACGCTTCAATCTCATCCCGTTTGGCGATCATATCCTCTTTGCTTACCATACCGGCATCCACCGCCTGGCGGATCTGGCTGATATCCATTTCTCCCGACTCTTCCAGGGATGCTATAATAAGCATCGGCATTCCCAGAATACTGTCCATCTGGTCGAGAATTTCCTTATCCTCCGTATTCAGCACATAATTGCCTTCCGCATCCTCCGAATAATAAGGAGCCACCTGCCGAATCTCATCATCCGTCATGAAAAGGCACAAATTCTCATAGGTTTCTTTCCGCATTTTTTCCGGAACTGCCCGCTCAATACCGCCCTGCTGAATACCGATATCGACGATATCCGACGTATACTGGGGCAGCGACAAGTCACATCCTGCCTGAACGACCAAAAGCAGTATGATCGCCAGTACCATCGCCTTTGAATTTTTCAGATAGCTGAAAATTTTTAACATATCCTGTCTCCTTTCTCCGTCTTTTTCAGTTCATCTTCCATAACATCGACCATTTGATTAAAAAGATCCAGAAGCTGAAGCATATTCTCCTCTCCCATCCGGTCGATCACCTGTTCCGTGAAATGATTCAATATCTTCCGGCATTCCTCCTGCTTTTCTCTTCCCGCCTCCGTGAGATAGACGCGGGTATTGCGCCGATCCTTAACATCGGCATGCCGGGTAATATAGTTCTTTCCCTCCATTCCCTTTAACAGACGGCTGACGGCTGGTGAAGAAACCCGCATCTTCTCTGCCATACCGGAAACATAGGTTCCATCCGCTTCGGCGCCGTGCCTTCTGCATCCGGAACACAGCTCCAATATCTTATATTCACCAACCGAAATATCCGTCAGCATACGGCTCATGTTTAAATGCTTCAATCGAAACATAGACCGGAACATTTCTTCCTGTATCTCTTTGCTCTCCATCATCTCACCTCTTTTAATTAACACGGTTATTATTTAACATAGTTAATCATTTACAAGGAGATATTGTACTACGATTCTATAAATTGTCAACCCCTTTTTTATCTGCCCTTTCTACTTGTTTCCTGACATAGATTCTTGTATACTAAATGTATAGACGATAAGGGGGTTTTACAAATGAATGCAAAAACAGTTGTACTCAATGGGGAACGTATGAATTATGACAATCGTCTGGATTACTCTATTCTGTCCGACGAAGTAAAGGTCTACGAACAGACCGAACCGTCCCAGATCTTAGAAAGAATCCAGGGCTTTGACATCGTTGTCACTAAAGAAATGCCGGTTTCCGGCGATATTATCCGCCAGTTCCCGGATTCGGTAAAGTTGATCTGCGAGGCGGGCACCGGCTATAACAATCTGGATCTGGACGCCGCCAGAGAAAAGGGGATTACCGTATGTAATGTGCCGTCCTACAGCACGGAGCGGGTGGCCCACACCGCTATTATGATGATCATGAACCTCAGCTCTTCGATGAGAAAACAGATTGCCATGCTGACAGAAGGCAATCACGACAACTTTACAAAATGTATGCAGGTCGATCATGTGGAGATCAATGATAAGACATTGGGTGTTATTGGCGCCGGACATATCGGCCGGGAAGTGATCAAAGTGGCTCAGGCTCTTGGAATGAAAATTCTCGCTTATGATGTCAATGCCAAAGGCGACGAACCGGGAATTCATTTTACAACCCTTGAAGAGGTTCTCTCCCAGAGTGATTATGTAACGCTCCACTGTCCGCTCATGCCTCAGACACGCCACATCATCAATAAAGAAACGCTGGCATTGATGAAGCCGACTGCTTTCATCATCAATACGGCCCGCGGTCCGCTGATTGATGAGGCGGCTTTAATCGAAGCCCTGAAGGAAGGCCGCATCGCCGGCGCCGGACTGGACGTTCAGGAGGTTGAGCCTCCGGCTGAGGATAATCCGCTCTATCAGATGGAAAATGTCATCCTCACACCGCATATGGGCTGGAGAGGCCTGGAAACCCGTCAGCGTCTCGTTTCCATCCTGGCGAATGACATTAAAAACTATCTGAACGGAACGCCGATCAACGTAGTGAGCTAAGTCCGTTTTTATCTGCTAAAATATTCAACACAAAAAAAACGCTTCTTTCTGAAATTTCGAAACCGTTTTTCAGAAAGAAGCGTTTTATTTTATTTACAATTCCGGACCGGCCGGATAAAAACAATAATTCCCATAGACGACTCAGAAGCATCCGAAAACAATGAATTGGAATTTTTTAATGACCACGATATTCGAAAAGTATGGCACTCAGGAGAAGAAGAATGGTACCTATCGATTATTGATGTCGTTCGAGTTCTAACAGATAGCAGTGACCCGAAACAATACATAAAAAAACTGCGTATTCGTGACAAAAAACTTCATTCCAAGTGGGGTACAATTTGTACCCCACTTCAAATGCTTGCACCGGATGGTAAATTACGAAAAACGCAGGCCGCAAACATTGAAGGAATTTTGAGAATAATTCAATCTATCCCTTCACCAAAGGCTGAGCCCTTCAAAGAATGGTTGGCTAAAGTTGGCTCCGAAAGATTAGAGGAAATTGCAAATCCCGAAATTGCAATGGAACGCGCCGTCGCGACATATAAGGCCAAAGGATATTCCGACAAATGGATTTCTCAACGACTGCGCTCCATCGAAATCCGAAAAGAATTGACCGATGAATGGCAAAACGCCGGGATAAATACCTCTAAAGAATTCGCTGCTCTCACTAATATTTTAACAACAGCATGGTCCGGACACAGTGTGAAAGCTTATAAGAAACTAAAAGGGTTAAAAAAAGAAAATTTGAGAGATAATATGACAAATACGGAACTGGCACTCAATCCTTCTTTGCTAGATGATTCATCAAATCAGAAATCCTAATCCTAAAAAACTATCTGAATAAAACACCAGCCAACGCAGTGAGCTGATAAAATGAAAAATTCTTCTCTGCAAAACCCCAATCAAGAGATTCTGCAGGGAAGAATTTTTGTTGTTTTCTTTCTGATTTCTATTCTCTGAAAATATATCTTTTATAAAACGCTTCAATGGCTTCGCCGATATATTGCGTCGAACCTTCGCCATAAATCATATCATTCTTTTTCTGAAAATCCTCATCATTTTTGTACATGTCCGCCATATCCCTCATCATTTCGGTCACGTCCTTCATCTGATAAAGCTGTTTAAACACAAAATCCAGCTCCCCGACAATTTCTCTCACCTCAAAGCTCTGGACATCTGTGCCCTTTTTTTCCGCCAGCTTCCGCAGGACCGCATCGGAACGTTTAGAATAAGCCTCCATAATCTGAGGATTCTCCGGGTTTGTTCCCGCCGCTAAGGCGCTGTCTTTATCGCCATACCATTCCACCAGCTTCGCATAATTTTTCTGCGCCCTTTCACCGGAAGACTCTTCCATAAAATGCGCTTTATACTGTTCCATGCTTCCGTACTTTTCAATGAAAACTGCCTTATTTTTCTCCGACATATTTTCAACCATAGCATTATACAGCTGTTCAATATCCGCTTTACTGAAAATTTCAAAATCCATCCTGTTCTCTCCTCTCAGAATATCATCGATACTTTGAATGATTCGTTCCAGCCGCTCTTTTTTCAGAACCAACACCTGCTTCTGACTACAAAGCAGCTGATTTTTATCCAGGTCAGGATTCTCCATGATGTTTTTGATTTCCTTTAACGGCATATCAAATTCCCGAAAAAATAATATCTGCTGTAATACTTCCAGCGCTTTATCGTCATAAAGCCGGTATCCCGCTTCACTCACAACCGTCGGCTTAAACAGTCCGATTTCATCATAATAATGAAGCGTGCGCACGCTGATACCTGTCATTTCAGATACTTCTTTTACCGTTCTCATCCTGTGTCCTCCTGTTCCTGATATTCATCTTATCCTATCACGTCCCGTGAGGGTCAAGAGGGATTTTAGATTTCAACCTTTCTTTTCGCTCCTCTTCAAAATCAGCATTTTCCGGTAAAATACCAAATAAAGACTTCGCTGTATCAACCCGATTTTGATACGGATTTGTTTTCTTTAACTCTGTAGCTGTAATGGGCATAACAAATCCTCCTTTCGCGCTTTTATATATAATGTTCATACGCTAGTGTAAAGATATTCGCACATTTTATTTGTCATCCGCTAAATAACTTTATACCCTTCTGATTCGAGTGTCCTCAGCGCTTTCTGATAATTTTCCCTTTTCACCAGTATATAATCTGTATTATACGTTGACACCGCAAAGATGCCAATTTTGTTTTCTGCCAGAATCGCAGATATATGAGACAAAATTCCAACGAGGGAAAAATCAAGAATTCCCTGAATCCGAAAAGCTTTCCAGCCATCATCTCGTTCTATGACATTCGCCGGAACACGCTCCGTAGAGCAGACCAATGATAGTTCTTCATCCGTTTTACCGACGAAGCAAAATTCATCTGTAAAATCAATTGAAGATATGTTACTCACCTTACAAATGGAAAAATCCTGTTGTATTTTCTTTAGTTTCATATCAATTTCCTCCCTTAGACATATTATATGAAACTTATCCCCCGTAATCAAGACCGCCCTTTTTAACTTAGATATCTGCGGGTCTCACGGACAACAACATCGGACAGGCAGAGAAGGGCGGCCAGATTGGGCAGGACCATAAGAGCGTTAAGAACGTCGGCAGTCATCCATACAAGATTTAATTGAATGACCGGCGCTGCGGCCGCAGTCAGTATGTAAAGCCCCCGGTAAATGACGAGGCCGGGACGCCCGGCCAGATACTCTACACAGCGCTCGCCGTAATAGGCCCATCCAAGAATGGTGGAAAAAGCGAAGGTAATAATGCCTACAATGAGTATTCCCGGTCCGATGACGGGAAGCTGGGCAAAGGCCATGGCGGTCAGCAGGCCGCCGTCCCCGGCCATAGCCATATCAATGGCCGGATTTTTCATAATACTGCTCACCAGAACTACCCCGGTAATAGCACAGACAACGACCGTATCCCAAAAAGTCGCTGTGGAGGATACTAACGCCTGACGCACCGGACTGGATGTTTTTGCCGCCGCCGCGGCGATCGGCGCCGAACCCATGCCGGCTTCATTGGAAAAAAGGCCCCGGGCAATACCATAGCGCATTGCCAGAGCAAGTCCGCCGCCGGTAAGTCCTCCCGCGGCAGCTCCCGGTGAAAAGGCCATGGTTACAATCGTTTGAAGGGCCGGAAAAATAAAATCAAAATTATGAATTAAAATGGCTCCGCAGCCCCCGATATAAAACAGACTCATAAAGGGCACCAGCCGCTCGCACACACCGGCAATGGAACGAATCCCGCCAAAGATCACGAGGGCCGCCATTCCCGCCGCGGCAATGCCGATCACCTCCGGCGGAATACTCAAACTCTCTTCGCAAACTGCCGCAATGGCATTGACCTGTACGGCACAGCCGATACCAAAGGAAGCCAGACCGCCAAAAAGGGCAAATAAAACGGCCAGCCAGCGCATATGAAGTCCCCGCTCAAGAACATACATGGCTCCGCCCTGCATCCGCCCGTCCTCTGTACGCACCCGATACCGAACAGCCAGCAGCGCTTCACTGTAGGTGGTCGCCATCCCGAAAATTCCCGTCAGCCAGCACCAAAAGACAGCTCCCGGGCCTCCCAGGGCGATGGCCGTTCCCACACCGATAATATTTCCCGTGCCGAAAGTGGATGCCAGCGCCGTCGTCAAAGCGCCGAAGGGACTGACTTCTCCCACACCGCCTTCCTCTTTTTTCAGAGACCACCGAATCCCCCGAAATACAAAACGCTGAATCACTCCTGTACGGACCGTCAAAAACAGATGGGTCCCGAAAAGCAGACCGATCAGCGGCCAGCCCCACAAAAAGTCATTCAGCGTTCTTATTCCATTTTCAATATATTCCATCCGCCGCCCCCGGCTTTTAATTTCACTTCATATATATGCTCTGACCCGTTTCCTCAGTCCTTTTTTACGCCCATCCTATTTAGAACAGAAATGGACAAAGGCATTGCCAGCAAAAACGTTAAAATATCGCTGACCATCTGGCACATCTCCACACCCCGAAGTCCTAAAAACGCCGGTAAAATAAAAATGAGAGGCAAAAAGAAGAGTCCCTGTCTGGCCGCCGCCACGATCGATGCCCGCACCGCCATGCCAATGGACTGGAGGAGCATATTGCTCATAACGATTCCCCCGCTCAGAGTAAAACTGATACAGGAAAAACGCAGCGCCGCAATACCTACCGCCGTCACCTCCGGGTCTCCCTTTCGAAACAGCTCGATCAGCTGAGGCGCGCCGATATAGCCTGCCACAGACAGAAGAATCAAAAAACCTGCCGCTGTTTTTAAGCAGAAATAAAAAGCTTCCCGCACCCGGTCGTAGAGCTTTGCACCATAATTAAATCCGCAGACCGGCTGAAATCCCTGACCGAAGCCAATCAAAGCCGAGTAGGCAAACATGGTAATCCGGGAAACAATACTCATTCCCGCGATGGCCGCGTCCCCATAGACTCCGGCCGCCACATTTAAGGCGATCGTCGCCACACTGCCAAGTCCCTGGCGGCACAGGGACGGAACACCGCCCCGGACAATTTCCTTCAGAAAATAGCCGCTGAATTTGGCGTTTTTCCAGCTTATATGAATGCCCGGCCCTCTCTGGCTGACCCACAAAAGCAATATAAAACTGATAAACTGACTGATGATCGTCGCCAGTGCAGCGCCGCCGATTCCCATGCCGCATATAAAAATAAGTATCGGGTCCAGAACAATATTGATGACTGCTCCGGTCACAATGCCAACCATCCCGTACATGGCATTGCCCTGAAAACGCAACTGGTTATTCAACACCAGAGACGCCGTCATATAGGGCGCACCGATCAATATGTATCTCAGATAATCAATGGCATAAGGAAGAATTGTGTCGGTAGAGCCTAAAATCCGGGCCAAAGGCTCAATAAAGATCAGTCCGCAGACAGCCAAAACCGCTCCGGCAAACAGAGCGGAGAAAAAACCGATCGAAGCCATTTTTGAGGCTTCCTCCGTATTCTGGGCCCCAAGCTGACGGGATATATAATTTCCCGAACCATGACCGAAGAAGAAGCCGAAGGCCTGGATAATCGCCATCAATGAAAAAACGACGCCGACCGCCGCCGTGGCCGATGTGTTGATTCGTCCAACAAAAAAAGTATCAACCATGTTATAAAAAGACGTGATCAGCATACTGATGATCGTCGGCACCGCCAGAGAGCATACGAGGCGGGGAATCGGCTCCTCCGTCATATATTTAAACTTTTGTTCCGCATCCATCCTCTATTCCTCCATCTTCAAAAACGATATCTGCATCCGCTCCCGGATATCCTCATCCTGCATACAGGAAAGAGCGTCCTGAAAAGCGATTTGAAAGCTGCCCGTTCCACAGCCATGCGCTGCAGCGATTTCCCCGCTGATTCCCAGAACCACACAGGCCGCAGCAGCAGCAGCCATCGGTGACCCGGCCGACATATAAGTTCCTGTCAATACATTCAGCATGCAGCCCGTTCCGGTAATCTGTCCCATCATCTCACAGCCGTTATCAATCAGGCAAACGCTCTCGCCGTCAGTGACCAAATCTGTTTTTCCCGAAGCCAGGACAACTGCGCCATAGGTTTTTGCGACTTCCTTTGCCATCCTGGCGGTCTCCGCCTGATTCGCTGCTGACAGCACATCCTTCGGGTCCGCATCCACGCCGCTGACACCAAAACAGCCTCCCGCCAGAGCCTTTAATTCTGACATATTTCCCTTTAAAACAAGAGGCGCGCCCGGAATACGCCGACGCAAAAATTCCTCTGTGATTTCTTTCCGGAAATGACTGCAGCCAATACCGACCATATCCAAAATGACCGGAATACGGTGTTCCATTGCCGCCTTTCCGGCGATAAGGATCGACGTCTTTCTGGCATCGGTAATATTTCCCAAATTTAAAGCCAATGCCCCCGCCGTCACGGTAATTTCTTCCACCTCCGCCGGATGCTCCGCCATCATCGGCCGTCCTCCGGCCGCCAAAACTACATTGGCGCAATCATGAATGGATATCGGATTCGTAATACAATGAATCAGCGGCGCTTTCTGCCGCACCGCTGCCCGAATCTGACAAATTTCTTTGAACATCTGATCTTTAAACATGTTTCTGCTCCCGCTCCTTACTCGACTGGGTGACATAATAGACAACCGCTATGATTTCCACAAGAATCAATGCGGCGGCCGGAATGATCTTCGCCATAGCTCCGTCCAGATGAAAAATATTTTTTGAAACGACCAACACAGCCAAATATACGATGATTCCGAGGAATCCGATGCCTGCCGCATCCATCCGAAGATCGGAAGGCTTCTCCTGAACCGAAGAGCCAAGCATCTGCTGCATCTTTGTCAGCATTTTTCCTTTATTCAGATATTTCAGGAAAATAAAAGCCACACTGCCGCCAATCAGTGTACCGCAGATAAAGGACGGTACATAAAACATCAGAGACAGCCCTTCCCTTCCGACAATAAAAGTCATCACAGGATAGGATACCATAGCTCCGATAATACCCGTTCCGATGACCTCACCCACAACGGCGAAGATCATCCGCCCTCCGGATAACCGATACAGAACGCCGGACAAAAAGGCGCCAAAGACAGCGCCGGTCAGCGCCAGAGGCGGTATACCCATAAACATCATACGGATAATCCCTATCAATGTGGCGCACAGCAGTGAATACCACGGCCCCATCATCACCGCACAGACAATATTGATCAAATGGGCCATCGGGCACATGCCTTCCACTCTCAAAATAGGGGAAATAACCACCCCGATGGCAACCATCATTGCCAAAAATGTCATTTTTATCAAGCCAGTCTTCGTGTTCACAATAAAAACCTCTTTTCTCTCTAGGATAGTCTATAACATTTTCTTTTTACGAAGCAGCCACAGAGCCAGTACACAGATCAGCAGCGTAATAATACATACAATACCGAATCCCTGGATTGAAGAAGCAAACGGCATACCGCCCGCATTCACATTCATACCGTACAAGCCGGAAATTACCGTTGGAATCGCCATGACGATCGTAATGGACGTCAGGTATTTCATGACATTATTCAATCGACTGTCGATCACAGAAGAAAGCAGCTCACGGGTACTGTTGATAATATCTCTATATATAGAAGTCATCTCGATCGCCTGCTTATTTTCGATAATCACATCATCCAACAATTCCTGATCCTCCGGATACTGTTCCAGCCGCTTATAACGGGTCAGACGGTCAAGCACCACCCCATTGGCCCGGAGTGACGTGGCAAAATAAACCAATGTGGACTCCAATTCATGTAAAGCCATCAGATCCACGTCTTCCGTATCTCCCTCAATGCGTTCTTCGATTTCTATCCGCCGTTTATCCAAAACTCTCAGATAAGCCTGATACAGCGAAGCCACCCGGAAAAGAATCTGATATACAAAACGCATCTTCTTTTTTGTACTGAATTCCTTAACTCTTCCCTTGACAAAACGGTGCAGAATCGGTGTATCCTCCGTACATACTGTGATAATCATATTCTGGAGCAGAATGATACCTAAAGGGATCGTCGTGTAAGCCCGCTTATCGTGACGGACCTCCACCGTCGGTATATCGACAAGAATCAGCGTATAACCGGATTCCAATTCAATACGCGAGCTTTCTTCTTCATCCAATGCGGCCATAATATCGTCAATATCAATATCCAGCTCTTCAGCGACCTGCATCGCTTCTTCCCGCGTCGGCTGAATCATCTGTATCCAAACACCCTCCTGAATCGTCTCTTCTTCGTGTATAAACTGGTCATCTGTTCTGTATATCTTTATCATCCCGGATATGCTCCCTTCTGTCAAATGCGTATTCGTCTTATTCTATTATATACGCAACCATCCAAAATGAAAAGTAAAAACAGAGCGTAGAATTCATTATGAAATTCTACGCTCTTACTAATCGACTTTCTAAACATTTTTATTATTTTTCAAAATATTCACTGACATCCGCACGGTCATTATACTGTTTTCTCACATGAATAATGACTGAACCGTCCGGCTGTTCAGATTCCTCCGTAATCTGATAGCGGGTATGCGTTTTTTCAAGCGACGCTTTATATCTTTCCACTTCTTCATGATTCAATGCGGCCGCACGTTCTCTTGAATAACCGAAATCTTCCTTCTGCTGGAAAATCAATGTCTGAAAAATGCACGCAGATTTTACACGTTTCATGTTCTCACCTCCGTCAGCACATAACCTATGGCAGAAGTCATAGTGCTAAATATGCAGAGAGATGATGGCGCGAAACATCATCGTTTGTGGAAATCCGATGCCGCAGATTCCACAGGCTGCTATACACTCTCATGGTAATTTTCATTACCTGATAATTATAACATTTTCATTTTTAAAAAATCAAGCGGTTAAAAATGATTATATTTTACATCGACATTTATTCATGTTACAATAGATTTTGCTGTTAAAAAACGAAAATTCACATGAATATATTAGATTGGGGAGGATTGTTATGAATCATAAAACAGCCTTTCGGCAGGGAATGACAGACGGTATTCCCATTGCCCTCGGATATATGGCCGTCTCATTTACTTTTGGAATTATGGCAAAAAATGCGGGGCTCACGGCATTTCAGGCCGTACTCTTATCGCTGACAAATCTGACCTCGGCAGGACAGTTTGCCGGTCTCGGTATCATCACCGCCTCGGCCAGCTATATGGAAATGGCATTCACCCAGCTTGTCATCAATCTGCGCTATTGTCTCATGTCCTGTGCCCTGTCCCAAAAGCTTGAACAAGGAACACCTTTTTTCCATCGTTTTTTTATCGCCTATGGAAATACGGATGAAATTTTCGGCGTGTGCAGTTGTAAAGAAGGAAAACTGGACCCCTTTTACAATTATGGCGTCATCTCTGTTGCATCCCCTGGTTGGGCCTTCGGCACTTTTCTCGGCGTACTCTCCGGAAGCATCTTGCCTGGCCGGGTATTGAGCGCCCTCGGCGTGGCTCTTTACGGTATGTTTATCGCCGTCATTGTTCCGCCGTCCAAGACCAACCGGATCATTGCCGGAGTTGTTCTCATCTCCATGGGAGCCAGCCTTATATTTACCTGGCTGCCTTTGCTGAATCAGATTTCTTCCGGTTTCAGGATCATTCTGCTGACCTTGATCATTGCCGGAGGCGCCGCCGCCCTTTTCCCCGTCAGGCCCGATGAAACCGCCGCTTCCGCCGAAGCAAAAAATTGACACGATTTTAGGAGGATTTTTCTATGTCCCATAATATTTATATTTACATATTCGTCATGGCCGGAGTCACCTACCTCATTCGACTTCTGCCCCTGACTCTCATCCGAAAAGAAATCAAGAATACCTTTATTCGTTCTTTTTTATATTATGTTCCCTATGTCACTCTGTCTGTCATGACTTTTCCGGCCATTTTGTCGGCAACCCAAAGCTTTTGGTCCGCCCTGGCCGGCTTCGTCATTGCCATTATTGTGGCCTGGAAAGGCGGCAGCCTCATTAAAGTATCTGCAGCCGCCTGTATCGCAGTTTTCCTGGTGGAATTATTTCTTTAAGAAAACGCCCGACTTCCGCCCCGGACAGATACTCTCATCTATCCACCGGAAAGCCTTCCACAGACCGTTTTTATCCACATCGTCGGTAACAAAATCGGCCATGGCTTTCAAACCAGAATCCGCATTTCCCATGGCGACGGCCACGGCTGTTGCCGCCAGCATTTCCACATCATTCGGCCCATCGCCGATGCTGACGGTATCTTTCATGTCGCCGCCGATATGGGTTACATAGCGTCGAATGCCTGTCGCCTTAGTTTCCCCGGCACAGGTGATTTCTCCGTTACTTCCTTCGCCGCTCTTATAGCTGGCCCCTTCTACCGTAAAATAATCTCCCAGAATCTTTTGAATATCTTCCATAGAAACCGGAGCGTCATAATAGGCCATTTTCTCCACATTATCACAATTCTTTAAATTTTCCTGAAGAAATATATCACATACCATGACCTTTTCCATCATCTCTTCCGACATTCCCAAATCAAAAAAATGACGAACCATAGCCTCCCGGCTTTGCTCTGTCATCACGGCGCCATTCTTTGTCTGGAGCATATAAGTCGTCCCGGTTTGTTCAAAATAATCCACGGCCCGGCCAAGCGGTTCTCTGTCGACAATGTGTCGGTAAATTTCCCGGCCATCACATTCTACATAAGCTCCGGCCGAAGCAATGATCCCGTCAAAATCCATCGCTAAAAGCTCCGGATATATCTGGGCCTTTACCCGTCCGGTACATAAAACAAGCCGATGTCCGTCAACCTTTGCCTGATAAAGCGCCTCCCTTGCCGACCCCGGAAGCTGTCCGTCAAAGTCCATCAGCGTCCCGTCAATATCCAGAAATATTATCTTCTTTTCCATATATACCTCCCATTGCATCTGGTCAAAAACCTTATTGTCTGTTATGATAGTCTAAGAAAGTCAGGTGTTTTTAATGAGTTTAACAACTATTTTAATCGTTTATCTTATTATTATCAATATATCCACCTTTATTATTTTCGGTATCGACAAACGGCGGGCTGTCAAAAACCGCTGGCGCATCGCCGAATCTACCTTATTTCTTCTCGCCCTCATCGGCGGAAGCATCGGCGCCGAAGCGGGCATGTATGTTTTTCATCACAAAACCAAACATCTGCGTTTTGTCATCGGCATCCCGCTGATTTTTATTCTCCAGGCTGTGATTGCTTTCTTTATCTGGAAAACTTTGATCTGCCCATAAAAAAGCGGTGAGGGGGCTGTCGGGAAATAGATAGTCCCAGATAGAGGCCGGAGTAACTCCTATGA
>CATZYB010000044.1 GCA_958426095.1 uncultured Lachnospiraceae bacterium | reverse complement strand
CACATCCTCCAGCTTTTCAATGGACTCAAAAGATTTTTCCCAGCGATATATATGTCCGTATTTTTCATAAAAAATATTCCCCGCACCATTGACCATGATTTCTGTGATTTCTTTATCATCCACAAGTTCCTGCAATAAATCCAGTCTTCGAACGGAATTAAACAGCTCCTGCCGCATCATAAGTTTACGATATCCGCTCAGATAAACATCTCTGCCCGCCGAAACGATCAGTTCGTCAATTTCCCCCAGGATATCCTCATCGCTCCATTCGCCGCCTGTTTCCAGAACTTTCAGCAATTCACTCTGCAGTTTTTTCTTTAGCAATTGATAGCTTTCCCTGCTTTCCATAAATTTCTCCCTTTATTCTTCGATCATTTTATCCATCAATTCGTCCATTTCCATATAAGCTGTCATCTTCGTAAATTCTTGTTTTCTAAAGTCTCCATAGCCGTCCTGCCCCCATTTCACATAAATGCAGTCGCACCACATAAAAAGTTCCATATACTCCGGCAACCGCTCAAATACAAGAATCGCCGTACCATACCTGCTCTTCCTCAAGGCTTCCGCATAAAAGCTCCGCCACGCGTCTAAACTCACCTCCATGCGGTCGTATATTGTTCGAAAGCCTCTTAAATAGTCCATATTATCCTCTGAATAAACCCAGTCGCCGATTCGAGCCCTCCCCTCCTGCCTTTGCATTTGATAGTAAAACCATTCGCCAATACCTTTTTTCTCCCTATCTTCCGATAAAAATGTTGAAAATTCCGTTAATGAAACTAAAAGCACGTCGCCATACGTCAGACGCGTCTTCCCAATCTCCACCGCAAAACGCTCTGCCTCCGGCCCGCTGGCCGGGCCAAAAACGCCAATTACTTCCGTCTTTCCCGATACATCCTCGCCCAATATTTCAATCAGGTCTTCATATAATTTTTTTGCTGACTGATATTTCTTTATGACGGGCCAGGTACCCGGATTTTCTCTGTCATCTTTCAAAAAGATCACCTGACATCCGGCCGTCTGCAGGATATTTCCTCCAGAGATATCCAAACCTTCTTCACCGTGCGTTTCTGAAATATAGGCCTCCAATGCATTTCCCGATACTAAAAGTACCTCAGGTGTTTCATTCAGACATTTTTTCAGATCCGTATAAGTTTGAACCTTCCACATAAACCCCGGATACCGGTTCAGATAAGCGGAAAGCCTTTTTAGATACACCGGTTCAACATCACATATACACATCTTTCTGTAAATCATATGCGCCTCCCTGATACCGGAGATGAAGCCTGTTTCACTTTTCAGTTTTCTTAATTCATGGAAATTTTTATTCAGAACTGAATGGATAAACCAAGTATATAGCGTCGGATTATTTTTGTAAAGCCTTCGAAGCTCCCAATCCTTCGAAGGCTTTCCGGTTTTTTCGACAAAAAAGCAGGAACAAGATGCCTTTCAGATATTTTGTCCCATCGAATGCCGTCGTCTTTTCTCCTTTGCCGACGGAAGATGTCAATGAAAAATCTGCCAGAAACCGATTCCATAAAGAGCAAGGACTCCTGGTATTCCAAGAACGGCAGCCACAGCAAAATTTAAAAAATTAATGCCCACCGGCACCAGGATCCCAAAACTTCCAAGAATTCCATTAGCCAGTCCGATGACAACCATCCCCGAAACGCCTCTGAAAATTCCTTCCAGTACGACCTTCCCCTGCTGTAAAACGAAACTTCCAATAAAAAAACAAGAGCTTATAATAATAATCGTCATTAATAGCTGGTTCTGTGTCATAACCTCACCATTTTGATTGATTATTAAATCATACGCTCTTGTTTTATATTTTATGCCTTTCTGGCTTTTTTCTTCGTTCCCTTTGCCGCAGCCTTACGCATAGTGGCTTTTCTGGCTTTACTTCCGCGGGCAGTCTGTTTTTTCGGAGGAACATAGTCAAAACGGAAGGCCACCATACCGAAAGCCGATAAATCGTATTGTATGGAATCCTGCTGATAATCCCAGGCGATCGGCTCCGACGAAATCGGCTGTTCATTCAGCATATGGGCGCCGCCGTACTCTCTCCGGTTATTATTGAAAACTTCCGTATAAGTTCCAGGACACGGTACCCCGGAACGGAAACCTTTGTAAACGACCGGTGAAAAGTTAAAATGGAACAACAGACAATTTTTTCCGTCCTTCGTCATTCGACAGAAGGTGATCATATTTCGCTCCGTATCGCCGCCATTGATCCACATGAACCCGGCTTTATCGTCATCCTGCTCATAAAGCGCCGGCTGGCTCCGATAAAAATGAAGCAAATCTCTATAATAATTATTCAGCTCCCGATGGGCCGGTTCATTATCCAGCAAAAACCAATCGATGCTTCGTTCCTCGCTCCATTCCCGAATCTGGGCAAAGTCCTGTCCCATAAACAGCAATTTCTTTCCCGGATGGGCCGTCATAAATCCATAGGCCACACGGAGATTTCCGAATTTATCGGCCATCTCGCCCGGCATTTTGCCAATCATGGAGCCTTTCATATGTACGACCTCATCATGAGACAGTACAAGAATATATTTTTCACTATAGGCATATTCAAAGCTGAAAGTCAGCTTATAGTGGTCGTATTTTCGGAAATAAGGGTCAACCTTCATATATTCCAGGAAATCGTTCATCCATCCCATATTCCACTTGTAAGTAAATCCAAGGCCGCCCTTTTCCGGTGTTTCAGTCACCTTTGGCCAGGCTGTGGATTCCTCAGCGATCATCATGGCTCCAGGACATCGGCGATAAATAATAGAATTTAAATGCTTTAAAAATTCCACTGCTTCTTTATTTTCCCGGCCGCCTTCATCATTTGGCACCCACTGACCAGGCTGACGTCCATAATCCAGGTAAAGCATAGAGGCCACCGCATCAACTCTCAGACCGTCCACATGAAATTTTTCCAGCCAGAACAATGCGTTCGCCACAAGGAAATTGCTGACCTCCGGACGAAGATAATTAAAAACATAAGTTCCCCAGTCCGGATGTTCCCCTTTACGCGGATCCGAATGTTCATACAAGGCCACTCCGTCAAAGCGGGCAAGACCATGTTCATCTTTCGGAAAATGGGCCGGAACCCAGTCCAGGATCACGCCGATTCCCTGACTGTGCATATAATCGACAAAATACATAAAATCTTCCGGCGTTCCATACCTGGACGTCGGAGCATAATATCCGGTCACCTGATATCCCCAGGAAGCATCCAGCGGATGTTCGGCAATGCCGATCAGCTCCACATGGGTATATCCCATATAGTTGACATATTCGGCCAGCTCTCTGGCCAGTTGACGATACCCTACAAAGCCATGATTTGCCCCGTCAAAGCTCTTCTTCCACGATCCCAGATGGACTTCATAAACGGCCATCGGGTGATTCGTCTCATGGGGCTTGTTCTTCTGTTCTTCCCAGACTTCATCTGTCCAATGATAATCCCGGATGTCTGTGACCACCGAAGCATTTTCCGGCCGGACCTGACACAGATTCCCATACGGATCCGCTTTATAAAGGATCTCCCCCTTCTGTGTCTTTATCGCATATTTGTACAGATCGCCTTTATCAACCCCCGGTACGAAAAGGTCATAAATCCCCTCTCCTTCCACAGGCTCCATCGGATTTTTATCCACATTCCAACCATTAAAATCACCGACAACAGAAACACTGGCGGCATTCGGCGCCCAGACTGCAAAATAGGTTCCCTGTTCGCCATTCTCTTCGGCTAAATGAGCCCCCAATTTTTCATAGATCTCATAATGCCGTCCTGCCTTAAACAGGTAATTATCGAATCCTGTAATTCTGTGTTCCATATTAAACCCCTCATTTCACTTGATAAATTCGGCCTTCATGACCCCGCATAAAAATGCGCGCCCGTCCATTTTCTGCCGGAATAACCTCTCCCGACATTAAATCTTCCAGACAACTTCCTTCTGTCGGCAGTTGAATATCTGCTTCCGACGCCGAATCATCATTATTTAATGCCATCACACAGGCCTGCCCCTGCAGACGGCGGCTGTATACATACTGACGGTTGGTCAGCAATAATTCCACATACTCACCATACATCAATTCTTTTCTCGACAAGCGAATCTGAGCCAGTTTTTGAATCCATCGGGTCAGTTCCGTTTCCTCCATCTCAGAGAGTTTTATTTCCGGCCGAAGCGGTGCGTCGCTGCCGCCTTCCTTCCGGCCATGAATTCCAAATTCCGAACCATAATAAACGGATGGAATTCCCTGTATCGTAAATAAAAACATATACACCGGAAATAAATCCGCTTCCACATCCAATTTATCAATAATCCGGTCCACATCGTGATTGTCCACAAAATTATACAGGACGCCATCCCGGCACAGACCATATTCGCCGAACAAACGACGCAGCGTGTGAGCCATCTCAAAATAATTATGACTGTTATGGGCAGAATAAATTCCCTTATGCAGCTCGTAATTTGTCACCGAATGAAGCGTTTCCGCGTTCACCCACCGACTGTAATCGCCATGAATGACTTCACCCATCAGCCAGAAATCCTCTTTCAGGCCCTCCGTTTCACGTCGAAGCCGACGCATGAAATCAAAATCCAGCACATCAGCACAGTCCAGACGTATGCCGTCAATATCGAAATTTTCAACCCAAAAACGAACCACATCGATCAGTTCATCCGCCACCCGGGGATTCTTAAGATTCAGCCGGGGAAGTTCTGCATATCCCCGCCAGGACTCATACCAAAACGGATCGCCCATAGGGCTGGTACCGTCAAAATTCACCTGACAATACCAGTCTTTGCCCCAGGAATCCCATTTCTGCTCCTGAAGGTTTTTAAAAGCTGCAAATTCCCTGCCGGTATGATTAAACACGCCGTCAACGACCACTTTAATGCCCTGCTCATGACATGCCTTTACCCAAAGACGAAATCCTTCATTATTTCCAAGACGGCTATCGACACGGCGATAATCCCTTGTATCATAGCCATGGGTTGTCGATTCAAACAGCGGTCCGATGTAAACCGCATTACATCCAAGTTTTTTCATGTGAGAAATCCACTCTTCACCGACGGCAAAAAACGGCGTTTCGCCATCAGCCTGAAAAAACTCCGCAGAATTTCTCTCCGGCGCTCCGCACAATCCGAGGGGATATATATGATAAAAAATCTTATCTTCAAACATCAGTCAAAATCCTCCGGAAGTAATGTAAACATACTTGCCTCTTTATATGCGTTATCCAGTACGGTCATGAATAAATTTTTCATATTTCGTTTTTCCAGATTCACAACCGCCTCATCCACAACGGCCATTACATCTTCGTAATTGACATCTTCACCGGTCCGCATACGTTTCTCAAAAATCTCCCGAAGCGTTACCATACGAACCTCTTCTGAAACATCATAGCCACGCCGTTTCGCATAAGATTCCGCCAGCTTGACCAACTCACTCTCATCATACTTCGAAATATTGATCACGTTCAGGAAACGGGAACGAAGTTTTGGATATCTTTTCCAAAGCCCGTGCAGATCTGACTCAGAATCTTCAAGTACAATAGCCACTTTCTGCTCATCCTGATTGACATAGTCCGAAATGATCTCTACGGATTTTTCAGACAATGTTCCGGCGCCGCCGATGATCAGACAGCCTCCGGATATTTTCTCAAATACCGGAGAAAAATCCATACTATTTAACTCTTCCGATGTGGCACGGACAATTTTTCCCTTATCGCACATACCGTAGGTATTCAGCGCCTTGGCAATACCTATGGAAATCTGGGATTTCATACTCTCATCTGTGCCTGATACAACAAAGTTGATATCATATGGCGCAAGGATATCTTCTTTCTCTAAAAGTGAAGATTCCAGTTTTGTAAATGTTTCTGCCAACTGTTTTTTTACATCTTTAATATCCACTGCTGTCGAAAAAATATTCAAAACTGTATCCGGCACCGGAATATCTTCTGTAACAATTTCATCCTCATCTTCTAAAACAGGCTTTACCTCAACCGCTTTTTCCACGATCTCCGGTTCCTCTGATATCTCAGGTTCCTCTGATACCTCAGGTTCCTCTGACGCCTCAGGTTCTTCCGATATCTCAGGTTCCGGCTCTTTTTCCTCCGGGGACTCCCCGAAGAACAAATCAAGGGCCGTCTTATCTAAAGTATTATCAATAATTTCATCTTCATCCGTTTCATCGGCCTCTCCGGCAAGATCTTCCGGTTTTACCATACGCATACGGCTGCTGAAATCTTCCCTGACCACCGGATGGCCGACCGGTCGGCTGTTTTCTACATTCTTCTGGATCCTTGCAATAAAATCCTGTTCCGCTGCAGGCTCATTATCCTCTGAAATAATCTCGTCATCTTCCGCATCTTCATCCGTACCAGCCAGAATCGCTGCTGCTTTGGCTGCGATCACCGACGCATCCAAAACCATCGTAGCTCCCATATCGGAAGATTCTTCCTCCTTTTCAGACATTGCTGCCGCCAGAATATCTTCTTCTGTTTTCGTCTTTGGTGCAACCGCCATAGTCTCTGTCTGGCCGCCCTCTTCCAAATCATAAACATCTGAATATTCGTCGTCTTCCTGCATATACTCGTCCACGTTCAACGGCACGTTCAGACCGCTGCGTTCCAAAAGCCCCTCCGAATCAAACATATAGGTGGCTCCCACCGTCTGCTGCATGGATGGATCCGTATCCTGGACTGCTTTCGTTTTTCCCGAAACAGCCCCATTTGTCACCTCTGCTTTCAGCTCATTGGCCAGATCCACATACTCACCATGGCCAAACCATAAAATGATCTCATCACATTCACGGATACATTTTTTATCTTCACCCGCTTCATGATAAAGTTTTGCCAGTTCATAAGCCCATTCTTCAATATATTCATAGTCTTTTAACTGTTCCAATGTATGAATAAGTACGGATGTCCGTTCACCCTTGCCCTTATCCAAACGATACCGGAGAATATACCGATGTAAATCTCTTGATGCCACAGAAATAAACTCTTTATAATAATATTCGGCTTCCGAATAGCTGCCCTTTTCAATATATAAATTAGTCAGCAAATCCAGAGCCCGCCGTCCTTTCGGCATTTTTTCATAAGCTTTTAAAAGCACCTTCTCCGCTAAATCATTTTCTCCTTCATGCAAAAAGACTTCTCCCAACAGACACAGAGAAGACACATTCTTCATTTTATTTAAATCTAACTTTTCAGCAAGTTTTACCGCTGTCACATAATCCTGCTCATAAGTACAGCTTTTTATCTCCTTCATCAAATCTGCTTCATTAAATTTTTCCACGGTTTCATCTCCTTACGACTATATGCAATAATTACCCAAGATAATTTTAACATAATTGAAATTTATTGACAATAGCCGCAATCTGCACACGCAAAAAAAGCAGCCATCCTATCTTTTATTGATACGAATGACTGCTTAATAATGAACTGGTTCAATCATACTTAAATTCCTTTCTTACTATGGATCGATATATACTTGATATCAACAATAGTAGTTTTATCCCGTTATTCAGTTTTTTCTGGTATCCAATTTATAAAAATAATACCTTGATCATTTAACTTTTTATTTTATTTATATCGGAGCGTTTTTGTTTTACAATCAACTTCTTTGCTACTCATGTAACTTTTTGTTCTTACAATAATTGGATGATTATTTATAATTGATGACCTCTTCCAGTTTTTCTCCGAATTATTTATCATATACTGACATGTATCTGGATCTTCAAATGAACTTTATCAATTTAAATTTTCTATTAAGTTTTTCAATACTCTGCAAATATTCTCTCTGTTATCTACAAACCATCGATTTCTTAAATCTAACTCTCTCGCAAAGAATATAATCATCTGAATTATTGAGCAATTACTATTTCATTGGACTCACCCCTTATTTTTTATCACTTCTTTGATTTAGAAGTTTTTTTGTTTTCTTTTTGTTTATGTCTATATTATAATCATGGTCTGCGGATTTGTCAATACATTTTTTGAAAATTTTTTAATTTATTTTTTAATTTTGTTTTCTATCTTGTTTTTATCTGTTTTTATCAGAATTATTTTCTGAATTTTCAGTTAATTTCAAAAAACCGGAAAGCGGCAAACATCTCTGCCGCTCTCCGGTCCCCTGATATTTAAATAAAATCAAAGACTTCCTGTTCAAATTCCAGCTTTTCGTATTCCATAGAGGCCGCATCCACATTGGAACTATAATCCACAATGACCGTCTGCTGCATCTTATCGATCATCTTCTGACCCAGGATATAATTGACGTCAAACTTGCCTGTGATCGCCGGTGTTGCACCGCGGGTCGGCACTATAAGCTGAACATGATTTGTCCGAAGCAATTCAAAAATCGGCTGCCATATGTAAATATCTTTGGCTGCGCCAAATGGATTGTCAATAAAGATGACTTTCTCCAGGTCAGATCCATCACCGCCGCCGGAATAAACCATGGAAATATAATTAATAACGCCAATCAGAAACTGGATATAAATTCCCTGGGACTGTCCCGTACTTCCCACAGCCTCTTCATATTTAAGATAACGGCTCTGCTCTTTTACCCTCTCCCGTTTATAAAGATTTAAACGGATACTGTTCATATCCGTAACGATCACAGAAAACAACCGTTTCCATGAAAGCTGCTGACGAATATAAGCTGCCCTCTCTTCCTGAGTGTCATAGGCATCCGTTCTGGCCACGATATCATCGATATAATCCGACATACGCTGTGCATAAGTCTCTTCTTTGACATATGGGATTTTCAGCATGACCATCGGGATCTGTTTTCCATCCAGCATAATGCGGGAGTACGTCGGAAAGCGTTCCAGTTCAGCTTTTATGCTGACGCAGCGCTGAAGACACTGTTTCTCAAAATTCTCTTTGATCTGCACCATATCCCGAATCGTTTTCTCAATCCGGTCTTTTTCAAGCCCGACGATCTGCGCTGTTTCCAAAAGCTGACGCATCAGCTCCCGGGCCCCGGAAGCCGTCGTTGGAACACCGGTCTCCGTACGGATCGCCTCTGATAATTCTGCTGCGGACAAAAGGCGCAGACTTTCTACGGCCTTTTCTTTATCCCGTTCAAAGCCTTCCCGCTTTTTCTGGAGTTCGGTGTGCATGCGCTGATATTTCTCATTGATCTCCCGGTGCTTCCTTCGGATATCCACATCCATCGCATAAGTTTCCTTTGTGCGGTTAAAGAGAATATTTTCGCTGCGAATGGTTCTTTCCAGATCCCTCTTTATATCATCATAAGCCCGTAAGTCTCTGTAGGTGTTCTGAATACCTTCTTCCGCCTTCTGGAGTTTTTCTGTCATAGCCGCCAGGGCCTGGCGCTGCTGTTCGGAAAATGCTGCGTAATCGCTGTTCGCCAGATCGATCTGACAAAAAGCGCCATATTTTTCTTCGATCGTGCTTACTCCATGGGCCACGCTTCCAAATAACTTATTTTTATCTTCTCTATACTGGATCAGAGCCGTTTCCCGCTGCTCCATCTCCGACTTCAATGCAGAAAGTTCTTTTTCTAAAGCTTCAATATCCGAAGCCTCCACCGGTGCAAGCCGATGTTCTTTAAACATATCTTCAAGCATGGACGCATCAATGTCCCGCCTCTGGATCATGTAAAGCGCCGTATCCATCATCTGCTGATAACTCTCGAGAAGCTGTTTCTTATCTTCCAGATCCATATGTTCTTTTTCATAGGTGTCTTTCAGACCTTTAAAACGGGCATCGATAGCCTCTGAGCTTAAATCATTTTCTCCGGGTTCTCCCGGCAGATAATAAGATTCATAAAGCTCATGCCACCGGGTTTCCATACGTCCGATTTCTTCTCTCAACGCCTTTTTCTGAGCTTCAAGCTGTCCCATCGTCTCTTTTGCCCGGTTCAGTTTTTCTTCTGCCTGCTTCTGCTGATCTCTGTTTTTGTCCATGGAAGCCTCTAATTGACGTTTTCTCTCCTGGATCTCCGTCAACTGCTCTTCCACTCCGTTCATCTGCTCCAGAATATCAATATCCTGATCCAGCGCATCGTTTTCTGAAGCCGTAGTCTTCAAGCGCTGCTCCGTCTCAGTCCGGCGTTTCTGACAACTTTCAAGCATTTCGCCATTCTCCCGGATTTTCTGCTGCAGCTCGTCCAATTCTCCCCGAATCCCATTCCAGCGCTCTATCCGCCTTGGATAATACTGCTGGAAGTTCAGTTCAAATCCGTCCATATACTTCCGGTCAGCCGACATCGTCTGCTCCCGGTCACCCAGCCGGACAAGAGCCGTCTGTGCTTCTTTGAGCGCCTTTTCCAGACGTTCCAGAGCTTCCTGCCTCGACGCCGCATTCATATACCATTCCGGATTTTTGGACAAAAAGATAATCTCCGGCCCGGCAATGACTTCTTCCTGACGCATCACCTGTGCCAATGAAATGATCGGGACAAGTCCATCGCCCAAATCCATTTCAGACAATACCCGGTCCTCTTTGATTTTAGAAAGACCGCTTTCAACAATGATGGCTTCCGGGAGAAACGGGATCCGTTCCAGAAGTATTTTCCTGTCGTAATCACTGACATCTTTCAGATAATCTCCGCCAAAAACACATTTAAAGCCATGACAACGCCGAATGTACTCCACAACCTTTTCGGCCGCCGGACTCATCACCGCCGGACTTCCCTGCCGCAGATTTTCCAACTGTTTTTCCAGCCGCAAAACCTCTCTTCGCTTCAACTCACTGTCCAAAATGACTTTTCGAAGCCGTACATCAATGAGTTCCGAAAGAGATTCTCCGTCTCCGGCCCGGTAAATCTGAATCAGTTTATTTCTTTTTTCTTTCTCTGATTCATAACTGTCCAAAAATTTCTTTAATTCTTCTTTTTCTTCTTCAAGTCTTTTCTGTATCCGAAGGCTTTCCTCGCCTTCCAGTGTAAAGCGCTGGATTTCAGCCTCCAGCACGGCCCGGGTTTCCGTAAGTTCTCTGTATTTCAATTCCCCGGCTCCCCGCTGCTGCTTTTTCTCACGGAGTGTCCGTCCAATGTTTTCAAGGAAAAGCACCGGAACCTTCCGGCACAATTGGTTCAATACTCCCGTATTTTTCTTTTCCTGGATCACAGCTTCCTTTAACCGGCTTTCGAGAACCGCTCCGTCGCTGAAAAGCTGACGTTCCTTTGACTGGGCCTCTGAAAGCAAATCTGCCGTTTCTCCTAAAGCCGTCTGAACCGACCCGATTTTTTTATTTAAAATCCGACTCTGCTCTGCATCCATGGAATAACGGATCCGCGTCAGTCTCTGAAGTTCCTCCAAAAGACCTTCGGAATCATCCTTATCCTGAGAAAGATAGGTTTTCAAAGCTTCCCATTTGCCCTTGACATTCAGATATCCGGCATAATCATTGACACTCTCTGCCAGAGCCAGTTCCTGACGTTTCTTCTCCAGGTTTTGTTTCATTGCTTCCAGCTCTGAGGCATACTTTTCCGTATCTTTCTCCAGACGCCGCAAATGTTCCTGACTTTCCTGGATTTTCACTGTATCCAGCTTCCGTGAAATCTCCCCGATATGCTTTGAGGCATGTTCTTTCTCTTTCTGGAAAAAAGCCAACTCCTTTTCTTTGTTCCGGTTGATCGCCGTTACTGTATGGTAGGTCCTGACCATATCCGTCTCCAGAGCTTCTTTTTCTTCATAGACTTTTTTTAAAAGCTCTACCCGGCCCGAAAAGCTTTCCAATATTTCGACCTGTCGGTCATAATAATTCATCTCTTCCTTCCGCACTGCCAGTTCTGCCAGCTTATCCTTGATCTGTACAAGGGTATCCGCCATATCCGTATCAGAACCTTCATTCTGCCGGAAAGCCTTTTGAATGATCTCTTCGATCAAAAGGTCCTCAACGACTCTCCGGGTCGTCCGGTAACGATTTTCAAAATAAGTCCGCACATGCCCCTCTGTCTTATTGATTCCCCGAAGAATCTCCCAGTGACTTTCATACAGGCCATACCGGCTGATAAATCGCTGGTATTCGCCCTTTCTCTCGAAAATATAAACTTCCAGCCCCATATCCCGGCGTCCCAGATCCTTCAAATAAGTTTTAAGCCCCGTATAGGTTACCCGTTCTTTTCCGTCGCTCAGCGGGAGATTCACCAGATCATTGTCATTGTATCCCCGATAAAACAATATGTAATTAAAATACTCAATGGCCGCCGTTTCCCGCAGCTCTTCCCGGGCTTTACGGGCGCAAAAGCCGGTCAGCATATATTTATAGCCATCCCGGACAAACCGATCATCCAGCTTCCATTCGATCAGTGAATGTATCGTCTTACTTCCCTGGTCCGTGCGGAACAATTTTTCAATCGGCTGCTTATCATCCAGCGTACAGTTTGGTATGAGATTTTGAAAAAGCAGAAGCATAAGAACACTTTTGCCGCCGCCGTTGGCCAGATCGTAGAGGGCGTTTTTGCCGTCAAAACGGAGAATAAAATCATCATAAAACTGGGTTCCGAAATTATATTTCACATTATTGACACGAATCCGATTAATATGAGGCATCTTTATCCCCTCCTGTCACGATGTTGTATAAACGGCCCCGATTTTCCTCGTAATAATTCTCCGCCAGAGCCCGGAAACGGGGTTTGATATAATACTTCCCCTGGGACTCAAAAAACAGATCCTGGGAAATAAGGAAGTTAAAGACAAGCTTGACAAAACCTGTTTTCGACCCCCGGGCCGCTTTCAATGAAGCCATATCTTCATTTGAAGGGATCAGAGGCATATCTTCCCAGAGAGCGGCCAGCGTCTCAAAGCTGTTTTCCTCCACCTCAGTCAATGCTTTGCTGTGCAACGCCTTCATGGCCTGCCGCATGGAACTGTCTGTCTGGGTAATAACTTCTTCACTCCGCACATAATCCGCATAGGAAAAGCTTGCCGAGTCCTGATAAAACAAAAGAATGACATTGTATATAATAAAATAGGCCAGATACAGTTCACGATTTAAACGCAGACCAATGGCCCGCTTTAATTCATCATTTGTAAAACCAAAGATCCGATTGCCGTCTCCCGCCGTCACATATAAGCTGTTGCCGAATTCATAAAGGCTCAGATTGGATTTTTTCAGAACAGACATGAGAATATCATAGACCTCGCTGTTGTCCCGATAGGCCTCATAAAGTTCCACATGCTGTGAACCGCTGATCTCTTCGCCCACAATGAGTAACGTAAACAGCTCCATCGCTTTATCCAGATTCTGGTGATCCATTACATTCCCTGCCTTTCAAATCGTATATTCGTTAAGTAACTCTGCTCCCCGATGGAAATAATATCTTCCGGTAAAAATTCCAGTGTAAACCTTAAATCCTCATACTCCTTACCCCTGTCCCGAATGACCAGCTCTGCCATCACCTCTTCCAGAAAGGTATCCTGTTTTTCCCGGATCTCCGCCAGATCGTAGCTTTCCTTCTGACTCAGATGGACCAGAAAAGCATAATAATCTCCGTTGTGCAGAATCGTATCTGTAAATTTCATCACATAGAGATACTGGAGTTCGGCCAATGTCAGGCTCTTGCGCTGGAGCAGCGCATCAAAAAGAATTTTTAAAAGCATCCGGTGATTATGGCGGATACGTTCTTCTTCCAGTTCATCCTCAAAAACATAGACTTCCTCTTCTCCTTCAGAAACGGCCTCCCCGGTTTCCGTCCCTTCCGGACGGCAGGATAATAAATCTTCCAGCCGTCCAAGCTGGAATGTTTTTCGGATTTTCAGCCCGAACAAGGGTGCCGTCATGACCTCCAGCAGACGAATGTCGTCCCGCTCCATGGCATTTTTAAGCAGATCCGAAAAGTCCATTGTCCGGCGGAATCGGTTGCGCTTGGCTTTCAGCATCATTTCGTCCGCCTGAACCTGAAGATCTGTGCAGGCCGACAGCAGCTTCTCATGACGATCCATCGCCTTTTTAAGTTCCTGGTTCAAATAATAAATTTCTTCCATCGCCTGAGACTGATAATCCTCTTCTCCGGCCCGAAGAAGCGCCTTTTTCACCAACTCCAGATTCGTATCAAATAACTTTTGCTCCTCCTCAAACCATTTCAGACCGCTTTTGGAAAATTCCTCCAAAGCTTCCATGCCCTCGAAAATATTATGACTTAAGAGCGTGACAATCTCTCCCTGACGCAGCATGAGCCGGGTCACTTCACTATTGATACGCCGGATGACATCCACACCGCCGCGAAAATTTCGAGAACGGATCATCTTTTCCAGAAGAAGCTGCTGGATGCTGATCTTACTCTCCTCTTTTGTCTCCTTTGTTTCCAGATAAAATTCGATTCCGTCGGAAGAAATGCTGTATCCGATATCGCCGTCCTGATAACTGCTCTCAATCAACCGGGTTCTTCCCTGTTTCATGCACCGGCCCTTTGGCTCATAATACTCAAAATAAAAAGGACGGCCTTCATTGGTCAGCTTATCAAATATGTACTGGATCAATGACGCAGCTTCCTCTTCGTCCGCCTCAAACT
>CATZYB010000043.1 GCA_958426095.1 uncultured Lachnospiraceae bacterium | reverse complement strand
CCAATACGGACCAGCCGTCGGCAGAAGCCCTGCATAAGAACATTCCTGCCGGAATGAGCAAAAGAAAGGTTCCGTTAAGCACCGTCGTAAAAGCGGTCATCGGACGGCCGCAGGACAGGGCATAATCTGTCGCCAACCGCCGGTAATCCAGGATCGACGCATAAAAACTTTTAAAAGAATACACTGTCTGCTGAAACACCTTGACCACAGGAATCCCCCGGACATATTCAGTCGCTTCTGTACTCAATTCTTCAATCGCTTTCTGATATCTGCTGAAAAATTCCGCATTTTTTCCGCCCATCATCCTGTTAAGCAAAAACATTGAAATGATGATTGGAATAAGACAGATCAGCCCCATCCGCCAGTCAAATACAAAGAGTAGAATGACCGCCGCCACGGGCGTAACTAAAGCGCCGATTAAATCGGGAAGCTGATGAGCCAGCATTTGATGAGTCATACTGGCATTATCATCAATCTGCTTTCTTATTTTCCCCGAAGGATTCTGGCTGAAATATCCCAGCGGCACTTCCACCAGATGAGCCGCCGCCGCTTTACGCATATTGATTTCCGTGCGGAAGGCGGAAAGATGGGTGCAAATTAAGCCCAAATAATAAACAACTGCACCCGCCAGAGCAAACCAGAGCGCCAGCCATCCGAAACGCACCAGCCGTCCGCTATCGATATTTCCGAAGGCTGCCTGAAAAATCTCCCTGGCTGCCAGCCATATACATACATAGGGCATGATCGATAATATGGCCGAAATACCGGACAGCGTACAGCCGAGGATCGTCAGCTTCCTGTATCCGCCGGCATAATCCAGCAGACTTGAAATACTGCCCTTTTTCTTTACCACGTCTGTCCCTCCTATTTCACATCAATATTCGCTGCGATGATATACAGATTGTCCGGATAAAATGTATAGTTTTCAATGACATCACTGTTCCATGCCCCAAATTCCCGTGTATAGGATAACGGAACAACAAGAGCTTCGTCGGCAATCGTATTCAAAATTTCGTCGTAAATTTCCTGTACCCGTTCCTCATCCGGCGTACTGTCAAGCTCCGTGATCAAATCTTTTCCACCTTCAAAAAATGCGGCAAACTGCATGGCTACAGGGTCCGTACTTGCATCCGGATTCATATTTGTCACGATAGCCGACGGGTCAAACGAACCTCCATAGGTTTGATAAATCGTGATTTCATAATCACCGCCAAGAATCGTACTGTACCAGGTCATCATATCCGAACCGCTGGCCGTAATCTTAAAGCCTATCTTTTCCAGTTGTCCGGCAATGGCAAGGGCCGCATCGTCCAAAGTTCCATGATCCGACGTATAGGTCATGGTATATTCCAGCTTCTGCCCGTCTTTTTCCCGGACACCGTCGCCGTCACTGTCCACCCATCCGGCCTCTTCCATCAGAAGATTTGCTTTATCCACATCCAGATCATAGGTTGCCGTTTCCACGCCGCAATACGGCTTACCCTTTTCAAAGAGAGACTCCGCCGGTTCCTCAATGCCCTGGAACACAGAACTGCTCAATCCTTCTGTATCAACAGCGTAAGCCACGGCCTGGCGTACCTTAATATCATCGAAAGGCGCTTTGGACAGGTTCAGTCCAAGATATCTTGTCATACACGCGGCGTCGTCCACTGCTGTTTTGCAGCTGTCGTCGCCGGATAATTCATTATAGGCATCATAAGTCAGACGGCTGGAACCGAGAATTCCGTCAATTTCTCCATTCCTCAGCGCAAGCACACGGGCGTCCGCATCCTCAATGACCTTCACCTTAAAGGAATCCGCCTCCGGCGCTTCACCCCAGTAATACGGATTACGCACAAAAGTATAGGTATTATCTGAAAAATCTCCGGCATACATATATGGACCTGTGCCAAAAGTCTGAGTCTTCGCAGCTTCTTTAACCGTCAGATCCTCATTCAATCCCACTGGATTTACAATGGCCATCGGGCAGGCCATTGTCAGATCATTGAGAACGCCATAATAAGGCTGGCTTAAATGAAGCACAACCGTCCCATCATCCGGTGTTTCTACATCTGTGATCAGCGTCGTCAGCTTTCCGTAGGAACCATTAAACTGTCCCAGATTCTGAACGGCCGCCTCAAAACTGGACTTTACGGCCGCCGAAGTCAGATCCGTACCGTCAGAGAATTTAACGCCGTCACGCAAATGGAAAGTATAGGTTTTTCCGTCCTCACTCATCTCCCAGCTTTCCGCCAGTTCCCCGGAAATTTCACCGTTGTCATCATAACGGACAAGGGTATTATAAAAATTCCTGCTCCAATAAATAGAGCCATAATTGCTTGCTTCACTGGCTGTCATGACCGGATAAAATCCTGCCGAAAAATCCCATATTTCCGCCAATGTCACCGTCTTTTCTCCGCTTTCACTTTCTGCTCCGGCATTTCCTGTTTCCTCCGACTCTGCCCCGGAGCCGCCCGTCCCGGTGTCCTTTGAGCCGCAGGCTGTCAGGCTCACCGCCATCGCCGTCATTAACATAGCTGCTGTTATCTTTCTGAATTTCATAACGCATCCTCCTTAAAAATTTATTTCACGCGGAAACTTTCCACGATTTTTCCCTGATTCATAACAAATATCTTTTTAGCCAGATAATAAGCCACATCCATATCATGGGTAATAAAAAGAAAAGAAATCTCCTGTTCCCGATGAATCTGTTTCAATAAATCTAAAATCCGCTTTCGTACAATGACATCCAGCCCGGTCACCGCTTCATCAAATATGATGACCTCCGGTTCCGCTGCCAGCGCTCTGGCGATGCATACCCTTTTTTGCTGCCCTCCCGAAAGCTCGTAGGGTTTTCTTGTCAATAATTCTTCGGGCAGCTCCATTTTTTCCATCAGCCAAAGGATTCTCTGTTTTTCCTCTGCCCCCGACAGACCAAGAAGGTTCCGCATAGGTTCCCCGATACTCTGATAAACCGTAAAATGGGGATCCAGAGCGCTCCGGCTGTCCTGGAGGACTAATTGAAGCTTTTTATAAATCTCCCTGGGTTTTCTTCGTTTCCCCGGTGCGATGACATCGCCGTCCAGCAATATATCCCCGGATGTCGGCTGAATTAATCCCATCAGCAGACGGGACAAGGTGCTTTTTCCCGAACCGCTCTCACCGACCAATACGGAAAAATCCCTGTTTTCCAGCTTAATATCCACGCCGTTCACCGAATATATTATTTTTTCCCTGCCGCTTTTATCTCTCACCTTGTAGATTTTCGATACATTTTTCGCCTCTAGCACAGTATCTCCCTCCTTCCTGGTTTTTCCGAAAGTCTGGAAGCTTCCAGCAAAGCTTTTGTATATTCCGCCCGGGGATGGCTTAAAACATCTAAAATCTCGCCCTTTTCTACCATGCCGCCATCCTTCATGACCACAACCCGACCGCCCATCCGGGCTGCCACAGAAAAATCATGGGTGATAAGGAGAACCCCCGCGCCCTTTTCCCGGAACTTAATAAAGGTGTCCACGGTTCCATTCCGATGGGCCGCATCCAGGGCTGTTGTCGGCTCATCCGCCACGATCAGACGGGCGTTCACCATCAGCGCCATAGCAATAGTGACCCTTTGGAGCATTCCGCCGGAGAGCATATAAGGATAGCTTTTTCGCAGGACGGACGTATCTGAAAGTCCGGCCGCTTCGAGGGCACTGTCAATTTTTTCGTCCAGAGCCTTCCCCCGTAAATCGGAATGCAGGCGCAGAGTTTCCTCCATCTGCCGTCCGATCCGCATGGACGGGTCCAGACCGGTCATGGGATTTTGGGGAATCATGGCGATGGCGCCGCCATAAATTTTACTTTTTTCCCGCCATCCAAGATTTAAAAGCTGCCTCCCCTCAAAGAAAAGGCCGCCCTCCGTCCGAAACCGCTTTCTGTCCAAAAGTCCCATGACGGCGCGGCAGGTCATCGTTTTTCCGCTTCCGGACTGACCTAAAATAACCGTTGATTCACCTGCATCTATAGAAAAACTGATATCGTGTACCAATTCCTCACCGGTCTTTTTTAATTCAATCTTCAGATGTTCTACATTTAACAGTCGGGTCATAAATCTTCCTCCTCCGGTACAAGAATATCCCGCAACGCCTCTCCAAAAAGATTAAATCCGGCTGCCGTCAATAAGATACAGATTCCAGGATAAATCAGCATTTCCGGATGACTGTACAGGCCGGACCGGGCCTCATTTAACATAGCTCCCCATTCCGGCACACCGGCCGGAAGCCCCAGTCCCAAAAAGGCAAAACTGGAAACCATAAGTATCGACGAGGCAATGCCCGTACTCAGATAAACAAAATATTGGGGAAGAATATTCGGTATCAAATGCCGGAGAATTAATCTCACTGTTCCGCAGCCGCTGATTCTCGCTGCTAATATGTAATCCTTTCCCATTTCCACCACCGCATAGGAGCGGACCATCCGGGTAAACCAGGCCCACATAGCCACGACAATGGCTATGACAATGTTTTTGGCACTGTTTCCAAGCAGCCCGATGACCGCCACGGCAATGACCAGAGAGGGAAAAGACAGAAAAGTATCGCAGATAATCGTCAGCACCCGGTCGGTCTTCTCGCCGGCACAGATACTGAAAGTTCCCAACACCAGCCCAAGAATAGCCAGAACCGCCAAAACAGGCAGGCTGATTCCCAGAGAATATCGGGCGCCATAGATTAACCTTGACAATTCACAGCGGCCCAATTGGTCTGTTCCCAAAGGATATTCGGCGCAGGGCGCCATATATTTTTTTGTCGTATCCACAAGCTCCGGGGCATTCGGCGCCAAAACCGGCGCGGTCAGAGCCGCAAACACCACAAGAAGGATCAAAATCAAACCGACAACGGCCTGGGGATTTCTAATTATTTTCTTAAACATTGCTTTCCCTCACCATCCACGGGCACAGAACCCGGTTTATCACATCTCCGGCCAGATTTGCCAGAACAAAAATCGCCGCAATAATGACGGTGCATGTCGCCACAGCCGAAGCGTCCGACGCAATCACGCATCCGATCAAGTAAGAGCCGACGCCTTTCATTGAAAATACGCTCTCCACCACTGCACTTCCCGCAATCAGATAACCCAAATACTGGCAAAACACGGTGATGATCGGCGGCAAAGCGTTACGCATGACATGATATATCAAAATGCGTCTCGGAGATAAGCCTCTGGCTCTGGCATAGCGCACATAGTCACTGGACAGTTCTGCCAAAAGCGTCGAACGAAACAGCCGGACCATAGAGCAGGCTACCGGAACCGCCAGGGTAAAAGATGGCAGAATATAACCTTTAATTCCCGGTTCCGGAAGCACTTTAAATAGCGAAAGCTTCACGGCAAAGGCCAGGAGAAGGAGAAAACCCAGCCAAAAAGTCGGCAGGCATATGCCAAAAATCGTGATTCCACGAACCGCATGGTCGAATCCGCTGTTTCGAAACCGGGCACATAAAAAGCCCGTCGGTATAGCGAGAAGAAGGATCCATAAAAGGGCCAGTCCCACCATGCAAAATGTGGTCGGAAAATACTCCGCCAGATCTTTAGCTATGGGCTGATAAGAATAAATCGACATCCCCATATCTCCGGTAAAAAGCCCCTTTATCCAGCGAATGTACTGGACCGGAAGAGGCTTATCCAGTCCCATTTCCACACGAATACTCTCTATCATCTCTGTCGTGGCATTCGTATTTGCCCGCCGGGCAATAATCTCAGCCGGATCCCTGCCTGAAAAAGCAATCAGCAAAAAACTTAAAATACTTACGCCGACCATGACCATCAAAAAGCCTGCCAGTCGCTTTCGGATATACCGCTTCACTTTTCTACTCCTCTCTTCTTTTAGTTAGCTTTTGCTAACCTATGATTATAGAAAAAGGGCTCGCTCTGTTACGAGTCCTCTTCTGTAACAAAAGTTATTCTATCATGCCTTTTTGGAGTTTTCCACTCCGCCGCGTCTTTTTTTAGCTCCAATCCGTCATGGAAACTCCTTTATGCCGATAGGATAATGGTGTTTCACCAAACATGACTTTAAACGCTCTGGCAAATTTGCTTGGATTTTCATATCCGACCTGCAGAGCAATTTCTCCGATACTCATTTCCGGAGATCCAATCAGCAGCCGAGCACCGATTTTAAGCCGCTCACGGCGCATAAAAGCTCCCGGCGTCTGTCCATAAATCGCCTTAAAGCAGCATTTTAAACTGGTTTCCGCAATATGAAATCTGGCTGAAAGCTCCGTCAAAGTCAGCCGTTCTAAAGGATACTTTGATAAATATTCATGAACAGCCTTCGTTCCATCGGCCACCGTCGATGAAAACCTCGGAAGGTATTCCTGTTTTTCCTCCGCCGTTAAACCGAGAAACATTATCATTTCCACTATTTTCAAAATAATATATGACCGCCGGATACGCTCATCCACTTCATAAAGCTCATCAAAAATATGACGGATACCCGCACTGGCCCGAACCATAAAAGCGGCATCCTGAATACCAAGCTTTTTCTTCATTTCATACAGATCAACATTTGCCCACGAAACATTTTCCTCCAGCCATTTTGAAGCCGGTTCCAGTTCCATCATCACCGTAATCCCCTCATATTTGCCTAAAGGAAACCGAGAATTGACGACCGTCAGAATTTCCGGGTCATTCACCGCCAAATCTCCTTCACCCATAAAGCACCGGGAACCGTTTTCAAGTTCAAATTCAAAACATCCCCGACGGCAATGGTTCATCTGAAGAAAACCACTGACAGGCTCAACCCGCTGATAACAGGACTTCATAGACATATTATTGTAAACAAGAAAAATCCCCGGAAAAACATTATAACATCGCATCATTCCTGAACCGCTCTCATTTTCTACAGACATTACGGTTTCTTCACCTTCCAGAGAAATTCCGCTGACCTGATACCCCTGAAACATACGATTAAATTCTTCAGACATCTTCGCCATATCTTATCCTTTTCCTTCCAATCCAAGCTTCCATCCGATGGCGGCCTCACGCTGCTTCCAGAAACGTTTATAAATACCGTCTTCGGCCATCAGCTGACTGTGGCTTCCTTTCTGTACTACCCGACCTCCGTCAATGACCAGGATCTGGTTCGCATCCCGGACCGTCGTCAGCCGATGTGCAATGGAAATCAACGTCTTCCCCCGTGTCAGTTCCCGGATAGCCCCCAAAAGCTCATGTTCATTTTCCGGGTCCACGCTGGAAGTCGCTTCATCCAGAATGATGATCGGCGCGTCCTTTAAAACGGCCCGGGCAATGGAAATTCTCTGTTTTTCCCCACCGGACAAAGTCGAACCGCCCTCGCCGACAATTGTCTGATACCCCTCCGGCAGGGAGGAAATAAACTCGTGGCATCTCGCCCGCTTCGCCGCTTCAACAACCTGTTCATGGGTAGCTTCCGGATTACCAAACCGAATATTATTTTCTATTGTATCATGAAATAAGTAAACATTTTGAAAAACCATACTGATATATTGCATCAAACTGTCCGCCGTATAGTCCTTCACATTTTGTCCGCCGACAAGAACCTCACCGCTCTGTACATCCCAGAATCTGGCGATCAGATTACACAGTGTTGTCTTTCCCGAACCGGACGGTCCCACAATGGCGCAGGTTGTTCCCTGAGGCACCTTCATGGACAGATGGTGAATAATCTCACGGCCATCGTCGGCCGGCATACCCTTCCCGGACTCGCTGCCTACCGTATAGCCAAAGGATATGTCTTTCAGCTCTATATCAAAATTCTCCGGCTGCAGTTCTTTGTCACTGGTATCCATCACTGGCATATCGGTCACGGTTTCCAGCCGATTTAACTCGGTCGTGATCTTCTTTGCCAGGAAAGCGCCGTCCCCCATCTGCTCCATTTCCGAGTAAACAAGAAAGGCGCTGACAATAAACATCAGACAGTAGGACATCGGAATACTGCCGCCGATGAACAGATCCACCGCCGTAAACATGAGTACGCAGCCAGTCACCTTATAGACAGCCTGATAAATTTTCAAAAGAGGCAGGGATGCATACTCCTGGTCTAAATCGGCCTGCCGCTTTTTGTCGAAAGCATCATAAATCGCTGTTTCACTGCCTTCTTCCTGAGAAAAAGCCCGCAAAACCGCAATGCCCCGAATATATTCCAGCGCCTGGGCCGTCATATTCTCCTGGGCAGCCAGCACCCTCGGCGTATGGAGACTGGCTTCCTTCTGAATCATATTCAGCACCCACATGCCCACACACAAGCCCGCCAAAGTAATCAGGGCAAATATCGGATTGAAAAACAGAAAATATACCATCATGACCAGAGTCATCAAGACGCCGCCGGTCAAATCGGTAATGGCCAGCATGGAATATTGCTCCAGCTCATTGACCGTCGAGGTCAGCACCGTCTGAATACTTCCAAGTTTCTGTTCTGAAAAATAGCCCATCGGCGCCTCCCGCATCTTATCGCCGATAGCCAGACGGTAATCCCGGAATATATCAAAGCCTTTGGCGCTCATGCTGATATCCATCATCCATTGAAAGAAAAACCGTCCGACAATACTGACCACGAGAATTACAAAACATTTTAGTATAACACCGGTGGTCAGATGATTCAGATTTTCTGCCACCACAAAAATGGCCAGCAGCATCAATCCCATGGATATCGTTTTTAACAGATTCAAAAAAATACCGAGAATAATTTTATTTCTATGCTTCCCTGAAATTTTTAAAATCCGCCGAATCATACTAAGCATCCTGCATCTCTCCCTTCTTTGCCGAATCGGCCGCGCCGATGTGCTGTTCCCACATTTTCCGATACAGAGGACAATTTTCCAAAAGCTCTTCCTGGGTACCCCTGGCTGCAATCTGCCCTTTCTCAACAACAAGAATCTGGTCCGCGTTCTGAATGGTAGAAAGACGATGGGCCACCACGACCAGCGTTTTCCCCTGAACTAAGCGCCCCACAGCCTCCTGGATCAAAGCCTCGCTCTCCGGGTCCGCATAGGCTGTCGCCTCGTCCAATATGACCACAGAAGATTGTTTCAACATGGCCCGGGCAATAGTGATCCGCTGGCGTTCGCCGCCAGAAAGCCTATCGCCCGCATCTCCCACAGAGGTGTCATATCCATCAGGCAATTCCATAATAAAGCTATGACAATTGGCCGCCCTCGCTGCGGCCTCCACCTCTGCATCCGAAGCCTTTGGATTGCCCATCCGGATATTTTCACGAATCGTACGGTTAAATAAAAAATTATCCTGGGCCACATAACTGATTTCCCCCATCATCTGCTCAAAAGGTATATCTTTAATATCTGAGCCGCCATAACGCACGGTGCCTCCGGTGGCATCCCAAAATCCGGCCATCAGCCGGGCAATGGTAGATTTTCCCGAACCGGAAGGTCCCACAATGGCCGTCATCGTCCCCGGCTCAGTCTTAAAGGATATGCCATGAAGTACTTCCTTCGACGAATCGTAGGCAAAGGACACATTTTCAAAAGAATAAGCGCTTCCATCCAGGGTCACCGGCTTTTCCGGCCGTACCTGTTCTGGCACTGCCAAAAATTCCCGGATAGGTTTTAAATTTGCCGCAATCGTCGTGAGCTGTTCACTGCCGAAGGCCAGCTTCATCAACGGTGCGATAAATCCAATCGGAATAACAATACACGCAATAAAGACAGGAAGTGTGATTTTTCCATTCATGTAGAGCCAGGTTCCCACCGGAAGACTTCCGAGCAATGTGGACGGCATGATCGCTTTAACGGCAGCCATCCAAAACCAGCATTGACGCCACCAGTCCAGCGTGCTGTCATGATAGAACCGGACTCCGTCGGAAAATTTTCCAAAAGAAGCCCCTGTACGTCCAAAAGCTTTAATTACCTGAATACCGCCCACATACTCCACCAATGCCGCATTCATTTCATTTCCGGCTCTAAGGTAAGTATCCATCTTCTCACCATAGCCCTGAAACATACCGATGATGAAAGGTACAGATAAAGGCAGTGTAATTAAAGACGCCAGCCCCATCCGCCAGTCCAGCACAAAAATCAAACACAGGCAGGCCGCCGGCGCCGCGATCTGGGAGGGCGTCTCGGGTATCACATGGGCTATGGAATCTTCCAGTTTACCCACATTATCGACAATCAATGTTTTATATACGCCGGACGGCGTTTCCAGCATCCTTCCCATCGGCACCCGCCGCATCTTATCCGCTATCGCCCGGCGCATATTTCTCAAAATCGTAAAAGCAATTTTATGACTTCTGGCCGAAGACAAGGTGCAGAACAGCGTACGCATGACAATGCCCAAAGCTGCGCCGCCAGCCCATAAAAGAGTCCTGTTCATCGCAGCTGTACCCAAATACACCTCATTCGCCAGCATGGCCGCCGCCAGAAAGGGCAGCATTCCAAATAATTCACCTAAAACTGCAAGAATGACAGAAAGCGCCATCTTGCCCGTCTCTTCTCCGGCAAACATAAAAAGGACCCGGATTGGATTTTCCTTTTTCTTATTCATTCACTCCACCTCCGTTAGCTTTATCTAACCATTCTGGATTAAAATAGAGTTCCGACAACGAAACTCTATTCATAAATCCCTTTCACATTCTACAGCCCCAAAACTTCTCGCCATCCAGGGTAAAAAAAGGCCTGAAAGGTCTTCAAATAATGCCTGGCCTCCTCCTGGGGAAAATCATGAACGACTACTTCAAAAAGGGCGCCGACATAGGCAGTGAGCAGCAAATGCAGTTCCTCCTCTTTGATCGGTTTCACCGAAAGTCCCTTTTTTCTGGCCGCTTCCATAAAGAGCATCGTTTCCTTCTGCTGCAGCATGACCATATCATGTAAAAAAGAGGCATGCCTTGTTCCCTCGGAACGGCAGATCAGCAGCTTGAAGGCGTCAAACTCCGGATAAACCACATTGAAAATCAATCCGTTTTCCCCCTCGCCGTCCCACATTTTATCCAGGGAATTTTCATCGAGGAATTCATAATCCATAGCTTTACGCATTCCAGCCCACTGATACCAGACTTGGAGCGCCGGTTCCACAAGCGCGTCAAAAAGCGCTTCCTTATCCTGAAAATGTCGATACAGTCCGGCCGCACTCATACCGATTTTACCAGCGATACTTCGCATGGAAGCCTGCTCAAAGCCTTTCTCCATAAATTCCTCTTTCGCCGCCTGAATAATTTTTTCATGAGTATCCGTTTTATCCTTCGGCATATGTTCCTCCTTTTTGTAAACAGTGTTCGCTAACACTGTTTACATACTATCATGATCACTGGCATTTGTCAACTCTAATTCGATCATTGCAAAATTTATAACCTTTTAACACCAAACTTCATACACTTTTCCCTTTTTAATTTTCCTTGCTGTATGCTTATGCCACACAATGAAAACGAGGAGAAAAGACATGACCATTTTACAAACCATTCAAAAATATGAACGGGAATTTGATTTAAGGACGGCGCAATTTTTTTGGAAGCATCCGTTTCTTGGCTTCCTTTCCATTTTTGTCGGAATGCCAATATTTGTTTTAATCTGTGTCTGCGTCAGCACAACCGTCATTGCGCTGCCCATAGCGTGGTTTTTTGGTTTCTTATAATCTTTATCTGTTTTTTAAACCGATAATAAATGCCTAACGCTATTTTTAAAGGAAAAAGGATATTATGCGATCAGCGTTCAGAAAAGGAGGAAAAATGTATGCAAATCATGATCGTTATCATCGGCATATGCGCGGCGGCAATGCTGCTGTGGTATGTCTATATTTTAATGAAGGGAGATGAACAGGTATGACGGCTATTATACAGTATGTTCTGTACCTTGCCATTCTGGCAGCGTTAGCGATACCGCTTGGCGCTTACATAAAAAAAGTAATGTTTGGTGAAAAAACATTTTTATCCAAAATTCTTACTCCGTGCGAGAATCTGGTTTACAAAATAATGAGGGTCGACAAGGAAGAACAAATGAACTGGAAAAAGTACGCAGTCAGCGTACTGATCTTTTCAGGTATTGGGTTGGTATTTTTGTTCCTGCTCCAAATCCTGCAGGGATTTCTTCCTGGCAATCCCCAGGGACTTTCCGGTGTGAAATGGGATTTGTCTTTTAATACCGCTTCCAGTTTTGTGACCAATACCAACTGGCAGGCCTATTCCGGCGAATCTACATTAAGTTATCTGACCCAGGCTCTTGGCCTTACGGTTCAAAACTTTGTTTCTGCTGCAACGGGCATAGCCGTCCTGTTTGCTCTGATCCGTGGTTTTATCAAAGTAAAAACTTCTGGTCTTGGCAGCTTTTGGGTCGATCTGACCCGTATCATTATCCACATTCTGATTCCGCTGAATCTTGTGATTTCTCTGCTGCTGGTGGGCGGCGGTGTGATCCAGAATCTGAAGGGTTCGGAAACCGTATCGCTGGTGGAGCCTGTTGCAGTCAGCGCAGACGGCGAGATATTGGAAGACGCAGTGATTGACGAGAAAACGGGAACGGTTATGGCCGACGGCGCCCTTGTTCCGGATGCGGAGATTGTAACAGAACAATTCGTTCCTATGGGCCCTGCGGCAAGTCAGGTTGCCATTAAACAATCGGGTACCAACGGCGGCGGCTTCATGGGCGTGAACTCCGCACACCCTCTGGAAAACCCCAATGCATTTACTAATCTGATCGAGATGATCTCCATCTTGCTGATCCCAGCTGCACTTTGCTTCACCTTCGGCTCTGCAGTAAAAAATAAAAAGCAAGGTGCGGCCATATTTGCCGCAATGTTTATCTGCCTATGCATCGCTCTCGGATGTATCGCTGTCAGCGAACAGACCGGTACGACGCAGCTTGCACAGAACGGCGCCGTAAATATGACCGAGACCTGCCAAGCCGGAGGAAATATGGAAGGAAAAGAAACCCGTTTTGGTATTGTAACTTCTTCGACCTGGGCGGCATTTACCACCGCAGCTTCCAACGGATCTGTCAATTCCATGCACGACAGCTATACGCCTCTTGGCGGAATGATAACCATGCTGTTGATGCAGCTTGGAGAGGTGATCTTCGGCGGTACCGGCTGCGGCCTGTATGGAATGCTGGCCTTTGCCATCCTGACGGTATTTATTGCCGGACTGATGGTGGGCAGGACGCCAGAATTTCTGGGCAAAAAAATTGAACCATTTGAGATGAAATGGGCGGTATTGGTTTGTCTGGCTACGCCGATCGGAATTTTGGTCGGAAGCGGCATTGCTGCTGTGGTGCCCTCTGTGATGGATAGTCTAAACAACGGAGGAGCCCATGGTTTTTCGGAAATGCTGTACGCCTACAGTTCGGCCGGAGGCAACAATGGTTCGGCTTTTGCTGGCTTTAACGCCAACACCGTATTTTTAAATATCAGCATTGGTCTTGTCATGCTGTTTGTAAGATTTTTACCCGTCGTCGGTACGCTGGCCATTGCCGGAAGTCTGGCCGGAAAGAAGAAAATTGCCACAACCGCCGGTACACTGTCCACTACAAACGCCATGTTCGTATTCCTGTTGATTTTTGTCGTACTGCTGATCGGTGCACTCAGCTTTTTCCCGGCGCTGGCTCTTGGTCCGCTCGCTGAGTTCTTCGGCAGTACCCTGTAAAGGAGGCGCTGTTTATGAGTATAAAACAAAAAAATACCTTTGCTGATCGAAAGATGTTTTTCAGAGCAATTAAAGATTCGTTTATCAAGTTAAATCCAAAAATACAGGCCGGAAATCCGGTCATGTTTCTGGTGTTCGTTTCCGCGATCCTGACCAGTGTTCTGTGGGTCGTATCGCTCTTTGGCATAAAAGATGCTCCCAGCGGTTTTACTTTGGCAATTGCCATAATCCTCTGGTTTACGGTTTTATTTGCCAATTTTGCGGAAGCGATTGCCGAGGGCAGAGGTAAGGCCCAGGCCGATTCCCTGCGAGCCTCCCGAAAGGATGTAGACGCGCATAAGATTCCCTCCGCTGAACAAAAGAACAATATCACGGTTGTTCCCTCTGCGATGCTGAAAAAGGGCGAACTGGTCATCGTAAAGGCTGGTGAGCAAATTCCGGCCGATGGAGAAATTATTGAGGGTGCGGCCTCCGTGGATGAAAGCGCCATCACCGGTGAATCCGCTCCGGTTATCCGGGAAGCAGGCGGTGATCGAAGCGCCGTGACCGGAGGGACAACCGTCCTGTCCGACTGGATCGTGGTCCAAGTGACCAGCGAGGCCGGAGAAAGTTTTCTGGATAAGATGATTGCTATGGTTGAGGGCGCAGCGAGAAAAAAGACGCCCAATGAGATCGCATTGCAGATTTTCCTGATAGCGCTGTCCATTATCTTTATCTTGGTAACAGTATCCCTTTATACCTATTCAATTTTTTCCGCAAAACTGGCGGGCATAGAGAACCCTACATCTGTAACCACGCTGGCCGCTCTCCTCGTCTGCCTTGCGCCCACTACCATCGGCGCTCTGCTCTCTGCTATCGGCATCGCAGGTATGTCAAGACTCAATCAGGCCAATGTTCTGGCCATGAGCGGCAGAGCCATTGAAGCAGCCGGCGACGTGGATATTCTGATGCTGGATAAAACCGGAACCATCACTTTAGGCAATCGACAGGCTTCAGGATTCATCCCGGTAGATGGCGCCCGTATCGAAGAACTGGCGGACGCCGCACAGCTTTCTTCTCTGGCAGATGAAACGCCGGAAGGCAGAAGTATTGTGGTTTTGGCGAAGGAGCAATTCGGAATCCGAGGCAGAAGCCTTCAGGACAAGGGAATGAAGTTTATTCCGTTTACCGCTGTGACC
>CATZYB010000042.1 GCA_958426095.1 uncultured Lachnospiraceae bacterium | reverse complement strand
TTTTGCATTTTTATAAGTTTAAAGTCTAAAATATTCATAAATAATGTATATTATCGATAAAACATAAATATTTATTAAAAATAGGCCTTTACAGCTTTACTAAATTGTATTATTATAGGAAAAGACATTTCAGAAAGAAGGGAAATACCTATGATCAAAGCAGGAATTATTGGTTCGACAGGATACGCCGGACAGGAACTTGTGCGATTGCTTCTTGGCCATAAAGATGTGGAAATTGTCTGGTATGGTTCCAGAAGTTATATAGATAAGAAATATTATGATGTATTCCGAAATATGTTCCAGATTGTGGAAGATGTTTGCAAGGATGACAATCTGGATGAACTGGCCGAGGCTGTAGATGTGATTTTTACGGCGACGCCTCAGGGACTCTGTGCATCCCTTGTCAGTGAAGAGGTTCTTAATAAAGTAAAGATCATTGATCTGAGCGCTGATTTCCGTATTAAAGATGTGGCGACTTATGAAAAATGGTACGGTATCAAACATGCGTCGCCGGAGTTCATTCCGGAGGCTGTCTATGGACTTTGCGAGATTAACCGTGAGGATATTAAGGGCGCCCGTTTGATCGCCAATCCGGGCTGTTATACGACGTGTTCCATCTTGACGGCTTATCCTTTGGTAAAAGAGGGACTGATCGACGCCCAGTCCATTATCATTGACGCCAAATCAGGAACCTCCGGCGCAGGCCGGGGCGCTAAGGTGGATAATCTTTTCTGTGAAGTGAATGAAAGCATTAAGGCCTACGGCGTTACGACCCATCGTCATACGCCGGAGATTGAGGAACAGCTCGGCTATGCGGCCGGCGAGCCGATCTTGTTGAATTTCACACCCCATCTGGTGCCGATGAACCGGGGAATCCTTGTGACAGCTTATGCAAATCTGAAAGAAGGGGTGACGGAGGCAGATATCCGCGCCGCCTATGATAAATATTATAAAGATGAAAAATTTGTCCGTGTGCTGGAACCGGGTGTCTGCCCGGAGACCCGCTGGGTGGAAGGAAGCAACTATACGGATATTAATTTCAAAGTGGATCCGAGAACCCGTCGTGTCGTCATGATGGGCGCTTTGGATAACCTGGTGAAAGGGGCCGCCGGACAGGCGGTTCAGAATATGAATCTTATTTTCGGACTGGATGAGGCTGAAGGCCTGAATCTGGTGCCGATGTTCCCGTAAGGAGGATAAATATGAAAACGATAGAGGGCGGCGTTACCGCTGCGAAAGGATTTGAAGCGGCTGCAACGGCAGCCGAGATTAAATATAAAGGCCGGACAGATATGGCATTGATTTACAGCCGAAAACCATGTGTGGCGGCAGGAACCTTTACAACGAATGTTGTCAAGGCGGCCCCGGTGAAATGGGATCAGAAGATCGTAAAGAATTCGCCTTATGCCCAGGCCATTGTCATTAACTCAGGTATCGCGAATGCCTGCACCGGTGTGGTAGGTTATGGTTATTGTAAAGAGACAGCCGGCGGCGCCGCAGAGATTTTAAATATCCCGGAAACGAGCGTACTGGTGGCTTCTACCGGCGTTATCGGAATGCAGCTTCCGATCGAACGGATCAAAGCCGGTTCGGCCAAACTGGCGGAAATCAAAACAGATACTATTGAAGCGGGCCATGAGGCGGCGAAAGCCATCATGACGACGGACACGGTGCCGAAGGAGATTGCCGTGGAATTCATACTGGGAGGAAAGACGGTGACCATGGGCGGTATGTGCAAAGGCTCCGGTATGATCCATCCGAATATGTGTACCATGCTTGGGTTTATTACAACCGATGCGGCCATTTCCAAAGAGCTGCTTCAGGAAGCTTTAAGTGAAGATATTAAGGATACATATAATATGGTTTCTGTGGACGGCGATACATCCACCAACGATACGGTGCTTCTCCTCGCCAACGGTATGGCGGGCAATCCGGAGATTACAGAGAAGGGTGAGGATTTTGAGACTTTTAGGAAGGCTCTGAATACGGTAAACACGTATCTGTGCCGGAAAATTGCCGGAGATGGCGAGGGTGCGACCGCTCTTTTTGAAGTGAAGATCATAGGCGCTAAAACAAAACAGGATGCGGTGACTTTGAGCAAATCCGTGGTAACTTCCAGTCTGACAAAGGCGGCCATTTATGGTCATGACGCCAACTGGGGACGGATTTTATGCGCTATGGGTTATTCCGGCGTTCAGTTTGATCCGGAAGTGGTCGATCTGTATTTTGAAAGTGCGGCCGGAAAGATTAAGATCATGGAAAACGGCGTATCCACCGGATACAGCGAAGAAGAGGCGACAAAAATTCTTTCTGAGCCGGAAGTGACGGCTATTGCCGATGTGAAAATGGGCGATGCCAAAGCAACAGCCTGGGGCTGTGATCTGACTTATGATTATGTAAAGATCAATGCGGATTACCGCAGTTAGAACAGAATATGCGTAAAGACGCAGTTAGGAGTGAGAAAAATGGGTACAGATATGGATAAATATCTTGAAAAGGCGGCGGTGTTGATTGAAGCCCTTCCTTATATACAGAGATTTAATCGCCGGATCATTGTTGTCAAGTACGGCGGCAGCGCTATGGTGGACGAGAACCTGAAAAAACAGGTTATTCAGGATGTGACACTGCTTAAACTGGTCGGTTTTAAGCCGATCATTGTCCATGGCGGCGGCAAGGAAATCAGCCGCTGGGTCGGCAAGGTAGGGATGGAGCCTCATTTTGTCAATGGCCTGCGGGTAACGGATGCAGAAACGATGGAAATCGCCGAGATGGTTTTAAATAAAGTCAATAAGAGCCTTGTTCAGATGGTTCAGGAACTGGGTGTTAAAGCTGTTGGCATCAGCGGTAAAGACGGCGGACTTTTAACGGTTGAGAAAAAATATTCCGATGGCAAAGATATCGGTTTTGTCGGAGAGATTACGGATGTCAATCCAAAAGTACTTTACGATTTATTGGAAAAGGATTTCCTTCCAATCGTCTGCCCGATCGGTATGGATAAAGAATTTAATACTTACAATATTAATGCGGATGATGCCGCCTGCGCCATTGCTAAGGCAGTGAGTGCGGAAAAGTTAGCTTTCCTGACGGATATTGAAGGCGTTTACAAAAATCCGGAAGATAAGTCCACATTGATTTCTGAGCTGACCATCGAAGATGCTCATGCTCTGATCGATGAAGGTTTCATCGGCGGCGGAATGCTTCCGAAATTAAACAACTGTATCGATGCCATCGATAACGGTGTTTCCCGTGTTCATATTATGGATGGCCGGATTCCGCATTGTCTGCTTCTGGAAATCTTTACAAACCGCGGTATTGGTACGGCAATTTTGAGTAAAGGGGAAGGACGGTATTATAATGGTAACGAATGAATTTAAAGAATATGCGGAAAGTGCGATTATCCATACATATAATCGGTTCCCGGTAGCCTTTGATCATGGCGACGGCGTCTATCTTTATGATACGGATGGCAAAAAATATCTGGATTTTGCTGCAGGTATTGCAGTTAATGCATTTGGTTATAATGTGGAAGAGTATAAAGAAGCTTTAAAAAATCAGATTGACAAATTGATGCACATTTCCAACCTTTATTATACAGAACCAATGGCGGATGCGGCCCATAAACTGGTGAAGGCCAGCGGTCTTAAACGGGTCTTTTTTACCAACAGCGGTACGGAAGCTATCGAAGGCGCCATTAAAACGGCCCGGAAATATGCCTTTAAAAAAGACGGAACGACGGATCATGAGATCATTGCCATGGAACACTCTTTTCATGGAAGGAGCATGGGCGCCCTTTCTGTGACGGGAAACGCTCATTATCGTGAAGCTTTCCAGCCGGGAATCGGCAATGTGGTTTTCGCCGATTTCAATAATCTGGAAGATGTAAAGTCAAAAATTACCGATAAAACCTGTGCCATTATTTTTGAACCGGTTCAGGGGGAGGGCGGCATTTATCCGGCGGAGAAAGAATTCATCCAGGAAATCCGCAAAATCTGTGATGAAAAGGATATTCTTCTTATTCTTGACGAAATTCAGTGCGGCATGGGCCGGACAGGAAAAATGTTTGCCTATCAGCATTATGGAATCCTGCCGGATATTATGACCAGCGCAAAGGCTTTAGGCTGCGGCGTTCCTGTCGGCACCTTTGTGGTTGGTGAGAAGGCGGAAAATGCACTGGAGCCGGGAGATCATGGTTCCACCTACGGCGGTAATCCCTTTGTGACAGCGGCTGTCAGCAAAGTATTTGACATGTTTGAAAGCCGGAAGGTATTGGATAACGTCAATGAGGTTGCTGTTTATCTGGATGAGAAACTTCAGGAGCTGACCGCTAAATATGATGTTATTAAAGAAACCCGGGGGCTTGGGCTGATGCGGGGCCTGGAATTTAACGTTCCGGTGGGGCCGTATATTAATAAGGCTTTGGAAAAAGGGCTGATTATTATTTCGGCCGGGACAAATATTATTCGTTTTGTACCTCCGTTGGTCATTACGAAAGAGAATGTGGATGAAATGACACGGATTCTGGAAGAGAGTCTTGAGGAAGTTAAATAATCGATAACGGCTCTGAATAAAAAGGCGTTTCCTTTTTATTCAGAGCTGTTTTTTGTTATCCAATATCTTTTAAGAAATTTTTGATAAAAGGAAGTGCGGCGCCTATAGAAACGGCGTCGTTTCGGCATTTTCCAAGGATAATATAAGAAACGTCATCCTGGAAGGTGGAATGTTCGAATACATGTTGTTTTATAGCTGCAATATCTTCCTCGGTGAAATAAGGAGTAATATTTCCGCCGAGAATGACCGTGCTTTCGACGACCATATGCAGATTATTGATGAGCATTGACAGATATTCGAGATAAGCTTCCCATTTTTTTTGACAGGCGGAGTCGCCCTGCGATTTTTTTGAAAAAAACTCGTCTAATTCCATTTCTGGTTCCAGAAGATAATTTCCAGAACAATAACATTCGGCGCAGCCCTTTTTTCCACAGTAGCAGGTCATTCCGTCAGGGATCAAAGTCATATGTTCGAAGGTACCGGATTTTCCGGTAAGCCCATTTTGAAATTCTCCATTAATGATAATGGCTCCGCCAAGGTGTTGTCCGAGAGAAAGGTAAATGGCGTCTTTGATTTCCGGATTTTCCCAAAGCTCGCTGGTAGATGCACATTCTGCATCATGTATAAATTTACATGGGACGGAAAAAGAGTCGGCAAATGATTGGATAGAGAGGCCAGTACAGTCGAGAATTTTTCCGTAGGTCATCAGGGAGCCGTCCGGGGAAGTCAGGCCCTGCATACCTAAGCCGATTCCAAGGATCTGATGTTCATCGTATTTATATTTTTCTAAAAAGTCTTTCACAATTTTCTGTAATTTATCAAAATATTTTTGTTCCGGTTCAAAATTCAATTGAAACTTTTCTTTGGCTTCTTTTTTTCCATATAAATTTAAAGCGGTTATATAAATATTTCTGGAAAGAATTTCAATCCCGATGGAGATTTTTGCTGTAGGAATAATCTGGTAGGCTGTTGCGCGCCGGCCTACGGTGGACGTCAATTGCCCCGACTTTTCAATAAGTTTTTCATTAAGCAATGTGGCCAGATGCTGAGAAACCGTTGGCAGACTGATCGCAAGCGCATATGCGATGGCCTGTTTGGAGCATCCGGGATTTTGGTAAATATAGTGATAAATATCAGATAAATTTTTTTTCTTAATGTCAGTAAGAGAGAATGTATCCATAATAGCTCCTTTGATGTGTATATTATAAAGTCATTTATCGAAACTATTATACAATTTAATTTTGAAAAAAGAAAGAGAAAAGAGATTGTGCATTTTGCACAAAAAAAAGTCGTCATATTGGTTAGAAATGTAATATTGCACAATTGAGTAAAAAGGGGTAATATAATAATACAATATATAAAATGATTTTATAAAAAGAAAATATAAAATTATTTTTAAAAATGAAAAGAAAGGGAGAATGGAAAATGGGCATTATTGAAAAAATGAGATTAGATGGAAAAAAGGGGTTTGTTACCGGAGCCGCAAGAGGCATTGGTAAATGTACGGCCACAGCATTTGCAGAAGCAGGAGCCGATGTGGCCATCGTTGATGTTGACATTGAAGAAGCAAAGAAGACAGCAGCGCAGATTATGGAGCAGACAGGCCGTAAGGTTATTGCGATTCAGACAGACTGTACGGATAAAGAGCAGGTAGATGCCATGGTGGCCCAGGTCGTTCGGGAACTTGGCGGATTGGATTTTTGTCATAACAATGCAGGTATCTGTATTAACGCGCCAGCCGAAGAGATGACATATGAACAGTGGTCCAGAGTCATTAATATCAATTTAAATGGCATCTTCCTTACAGATATTGCGGCTGGAAAATATATGCTGGAAAATGGCGGCGGTTCGATCATCAATACAGCTTCCATGTCTGCACATATTGTCAATGTTCCTCAGCCGCAGTGTGCATACAACGCTTCCAAAGCGGCGGTCATTCAGTTGACAAAATCACTGGCCATCGAATGGGCTAAACGGGGCGTCCGTGTAAACAGCATCAGCCCGGGATATATTGGAACGGAGCTGACTTTAAATTCCCCGACTCTCATTCCGCTGATTGAAAAATGGAATGCGATGGCGCCGCTTGGAAGAATGGGAACACCGGAAGAACTGGAATCTATCTGCGTTTATCTGGCGGGAGACACAAGTACATTTACGACGGGTTCTGACTTCATTATCGACGGGGCATTTACCTGTTTCTAAAACGAATGGAGAAAAATATGAATACAAAAGAATTGATTATAAACGGGCAAACGGCTCTCGGTATTGAACTTGGTTCTACCAGGATCAAAGGCGTTCTGATTGATTTTCGTGGAAATGTTCTGGCTGTGGGTATCCACGACTGGGAAAACTCTTTTATTGATAATATCTGGACGTACAGTTTGGAAGAAATCCACACAGGGCTTCGTCACTGCTATCGTTCATTAAGGGAAGATGTGGAGAAAAAATACGGTGTGACGCTGGAAAATATCGGTGCGATTGGCGTCAGCGCGATGATGCACGGATATATGGCATTGGACAAAGACGGATGTCAGGTTGCGCCATTTCAGACATGGAGAAATACGAATACCCAGGAAGCAGCGGACGAGCTGACGGAGCTTTTCAATTTTAATATTCCGCTGCGCTGGACGGTTGCCCATTTGTATCAGCGGATTTTGGACCGGGAGGAACATGTTGAGAATCTTGATTATGTTTCTACACTGAGCGGATATATCCACTGGAAGCTCACCGGGCAAAGGGTGATAGGAATTGGCGATGCGTCGGGGATATTTCCGATTGATTCGGATACGCATGATTACGATGAAGGCATGATCAATAAATTTGATACGTTGCTGGAACCTTATGGATATTCATGGAAAATCAGAGATATTTTCCCAAAAGTTCTTGTCGCAGGTGAAAATGCAGGCGTTTTGACAGAAGCCGGCGCCAAATTCCTTGATGAGACAGGAACGCTCCGGGCCGGAATCCCGATGTGCCCTCCGGAAGGAGATGCGGGAACGGGAATGACAGCAACGAATTCTGTTGCCCCGGGAACGGGAAATGTGTCTGCCGGGACAAGTACTTTTGCAATGATCGTATTGGAAAAACAGTTGAGTAAGGTTTATCGTGAGATTGATATGGTCACAACACCGACGGGATTTCCGTGCGCCATGTCTCATGCAAATAATGGAACTTCAGATTTGAATGCCTGGGTAGGACTGTTTGGGGAATTCTGCAGTCTGATGGGCATACAGGCCGATACAGGTACGTTGTTTGAAAAACTTTATACGCAATCCCTGAAAGGCGATAACGATTGCGGCGGACTTCTCGCTTATGGCTATTATTCTGGTGAAAATATTACGATGATCAATGAAGGCCGTCTTGCATTTTTACGTACCGCAGAAAGCAGATTTAACCTTGCAAACTTTATGAGGGTTCATCTCTATACATCTCTGGGTGCAGTTAAAATGGGAATGGATATTCTTACAGAAAATGAAAAAGTGAAGGTCGAGCGTATCATGGGTCACGGAGGTTTCTTTAAAACAAAAGGCGTCGGACAGAGATACCTGGCGGCCGCGGTCAATGCGCCGGTGACGGTGATGGATACGGCCAGCGAAGGCGGGGCCTGGGGCATTGCTTTGCTTGCCGCATTTATGGTTGACAAAAACTCCGGTGAAAAGCTGGAGGATTATCTTGAAACAAGAGTTTTTGAAGGATTATCCGGGGAAACTCTGATGCCATATGAAGAGGACGTTGAGGGCTTCAAGGTATTTATGGAGCGATACAAAGCAGGACTTTCCATTGAAAAGTGTGCTATTGAAATGATGAACTGGTAAGGAGAACAATATGAGAAAATGGGGAAAACGTATAGGGTATGGTATCGGGGATTTGGGATGCAATCTTGTTTTTAGTACGATGGCGTCTTATCTAATGGTTTTTTATACGGATGTCTATGGAATTACTGCTGCCGCAGCAGGTACAATGATGCTGGTGACGAAATTTATTGATGCAATGACGGGAATGGGACTGATCGTTGACAGAACACATACAAAATGGGGGCAGGGAAGACCGTATTTCCTCTTTGGAGCCGTGCCATTTGCTGTATTTACTTTTTTGACATTTTATATTCCTGATCTCGGAAGCTCAGGAAAGCTGGTGTGGGCCTATGTGACTTACTGTTTACTCTGTACCGCATATACAGTTGTAAATATTCCGTTGAATACGATTGTTCCGAGACTTACATCCGATGTCCATGAGAGGGATATTTTAGTGTCGACACGGATGGTATGCGCGATGGCCGGAACGGCTATAGTTATGTCGATCACGTCGCCCCTGGTTCAATTTTTTGGAAAGGGTAATGAGGCCAAAGGATATCTTGTCACAATGACTATTTATGGAATTGCGGCAATGTTCATTTTCTTTATAACTTTTGCGAGTACGAAGGAAGTCGTCCCTCCTTCTGTCAGTCAGAAACACAGCTCGATCATCGAAGATTTTAAAGGACTGACAGGCCAGGCCTGGGTGCTGTTTTTGCTGAATTTGTTTTACTTTTCACTGTATGTCGTTCGGAGTACGACGGTCATTTATTACTTTAAATACAATCTGAACCGGACGGATTGGCTGTCTTTAGTGGGAATTCTCGGAATTCTTTCCGGTCTTCCGATGCTGCTTCTTCTTCCGGCTCTTGAAAAGAAATTTAGTAAGAAAAATCTGATGTTCTTTAGCGTTGCCCTGTACATAGCAGGAGATCTGCTGATTTTTGTAGGAAGGAATTCAGCCTTTTGCCTGCTGGCCGGTTTGGTGATCACCGGGCTTGGAATATACGGTATCTTTGGAATTACATTTGCCATGCAGCCGGATGTTATAGATTATTCGGAATATAAAAAGAATGCCAGTGTCTCCGGCCTGATTGCCGCATTCCAGGGATTTTTTGTAAAAGGCGGAATGGGATTGACAAGCTTTATTATTGGTGTATTCTTAAAGAATGGAGGATATGTTGCCAATGCCGTTCAGACGGAAAAGGCGCTTTCCTATATTGAAATATGTTTTATCTGGATTCCGATTGTATTATGCTTATTTATTGCCGTACTGACATATTTCTATAAGCTGGATAGTATCCGCGGGGAGATGACCCTGGAATTGGAAAACCGAAGGAGGAAAATGGCGGATGAAATGTAAAGGAGCGATCTTTGACATGGATGGCGTACTTTTTGACACGGAAAGGCTCTACCAGAAAACATGGGGAGAACTGGCCGCAGAGTATGGCGTCAGCCTCGGAAATCGTTTTGTTATGGAAATATCCGGGACAAATGGGGAACGGATGAAGCAGGTTGTTGAAAAATATTATCATGTTTCCAATGGTTCTGTTGTGATCGAAGCATGTATGGAACGGATGAAAGAGAAACTTGATCTTCATGTTCCTGTGAAAAAAGGTGTATATGAGATATTAGAGTATTTTCGCAGACTTGGCATGCCGATTGCCGTTGCAAGCAGCAGTTCGGTACAGCAGATTGAATCAAACCTTTTTAAAAGTAGTACGAGGGGCTATTTTTCTGAAATTGTCAGTGGTTCGGAAGTAAAAAGCGGAAAGCCGTCACCGGATATATTCCTGCTTGCAGCTAAAAAAATCGGATGTAAGGCAGAAGAGTGTTTCGTATTTGAGGACAGCGAAAATGGCGTAAGGGCCGGATATTCGGCCGGATGCTTTACAATTATGGTCCCGGATCTGATAAAACCAAGCGAAGAGATACGGTTCATATGTTCCAAAATATGTCCGGATTTATTACAGGCCCGTGATGAAATAGAAGAGATGCTCCGAAAAGGATTTATCACCAATTAAATATGTAAAAGAGGAGAACAGCTTTGATTTTGAATGAGGTAAAAACATTCCTTTCAGAGCTGTTTTTCTGTTTTAAGATCAGAGAATAAAGAAATTTTTTCTGTATATACTAAGGAAAAAAGAACAGGAGAGATGGATCGATGTGGGGATGGATCATTGCTTTAATTTCAGGGGCATTAATGAGTATTCAGGGAGTATTTAATACGGGGGTGACGAAGCAGACGAGCCTGTGGGTGGCAAATAGCTGGGTACAGGGAACGGCGCTGGCAGTATGTCTGGGCGCATGGCTCATTAAGGAGCGGCAGTCCTTTGGAACATTGTTTCAGGTAGATTCAAAATATATGCTTTTCGGCGGCGTGATCGGGGCTTTTATTACGCTGACAGTCATTTTGAGTATGAAACAGCTTGGTCCGGCAAAATCTGCACTGACCATCGTCGTAGCCCAGCTGGCCGTGGCTTATCTGATCGAGCTTTTTGGACTTTTTGGCATGGAAAAGGTGGATTTTCAATGGTCCAAGCTGCTTGGTATGGTCGTCGCAGTGGCCGGAATTTTTATTTTCAAATGGCAGTCATGATTTCTGATCGTCGAAATCATAAAAATTTTGTCGTTTAAAAAAACCGTAAATATTTCAAAAACATATTGTAATACTTTTGGGTTTTCGATAAAATAAATATGTGTAGGTTTTTATTGACATTCCTGTTCGAAAGGAAGGATAGGATGTCAAAGTGTCAAAGAATAATGACTGGATTTTTCTGTTTGTTTCTGGGATTAATGACGGCCTGTGGGTCGGAAGAAATTCTTATGGAAACCGGCGAGAGAGCAGAGAGCGGCATAGCTGCAGAGGGCGGACAGCAGACCGGGGAGGATAGCACCCCCATAACAGAAAGTCCGGAGATGAAAGAGACGTTAAAGGATTTAATCTATGTTTATGTCTGTGGTCAGGTAAGGACGCCGGGCGTGTATTCGTTAGATGCAGGAAGCCGTCTTTTTGAGGCGGTAGACCTGGCCGGTGGGATTCTTCCAGAAGGGGATTTGACCAGAATCAATCTGGCCGCCGTATTGGCGGATGGTCAGAAGATTTATATTCCGTCGGCGGCAGAAGCAGAGACGATGCAGGATGCGGAAGGATTTTCGGAAGAACCGGAAAAGGCTGGAGATGTTTCAGACCAGCGGGTGAATATTAATCGTGCTTCGAAAGAGACATTGATGACACTGCCCGGAATTGGAGAGGCGAAAGCAGAAGCAATTCTGGCATACAGACAGGCAGAAGGAGACTTTGAAAGCCCGGAGGCATTGATGAATGTTCCGGGGATTAAAGAAGGCGTTTTTGCAAAGATTAAAGACCGGATTGCGATAGATTGAGGTGAAGAAAATGTCAAAAAAGGTACTTGTAGTTGACGACGAAAAGCTGATTGTCAAAGGAATCCGCTATAGTCTGGAGCAGGATGGCATGGAAGTAGAAGTGGCTTATGATGGGCGCCAGGCTTTAGAAATGGCACAGAGTAATGTTTATGATGTGATCCTTCTGGATGTTATGCTTCCTGAACTGAATGGGTTTGAAGTGTGTCAGATGATCCGTGATTTTTCGGATGTTCCGATTATCATGCTGACAGCTAAGGGCGATGATATGGATAAGATTCTCGGCCTGGAATACGGCGCCGATGATTATATTACAAAACCATTTAATATTTTGGAGGTCAAAGCACGTATTAAGGCGATCATGCGCCGGACACGGGTCAAAGAAACAGAGACCGTCAATCCGCGGATGATCACTTCGGGAGATATGCGGATCGATCTGGACAGCCGACGGGTATTCATCTCTGATAAAGAGGTAAATCTGACAGCAAAAGAATTCGACTTACTCGAACTGCTCATTACGAATCCAAATAAGGTTTACAACAGAGAGAATTTATTAAACCTTGTATGGGGTTATGATTATCCTGGAGATGTGCGGACTGTGGATGTTCATGTGCGGCGTCTCAGAGAAAAAGTAGAAGTAAATCCGAGTGAGCCACGGTATATACATACAAAATGGGGTGTTGGTTATTTCTTCCAGAATTAAAAAAACAAAGAAGAAAAACGGTTTTTTATACAGTATGCGTTTATGGTTGGTAGTTGCCCTGATAGCGGTAACTATCAGCCCTTTATTTATTATGCGGCTGGTTGCATTGAATAATATCGAGGCTCAGCTCCGTACTCGGCGGGTAGGTGAACTTTCAAATTATGCACTGATTCTATCAAACCAGATTGTCCGAAGCAACTATTTTAAAGGCGAAAACATGGAGATTGTCCATGCGGATATGAATCAGAGCGCTACCATGTATAATGGCCGGATATTGATTCTTGATAATCATTACAATATTATAAAAGATACGTATTCCACGTTGGATGGGCTGATCTCCATATCCAATGAAACCATTCAGGCCATGGGCGGGGAAAGTGTTAAAAATTATAATAAAGAAGACGGAATGCTGGAGCTGGCAGTGCCGATCACAACAGAGGATAAAAGTCAGATCCTCGGGGTTATTTTGTTTTATTCCTCGACTTTGGATATTCAAAAAACCTGTGATTCCATCGGACGTTCTTATAATGGTATTACGACGGCCCTGGTCGGACTTTGTATTTTATTGTCGTTGGTGATCGCAAATCTTTTTACCAAACCTTTAAAGCGGGTAGCCAATTCGATTGACCGGATGGCAGAAGGACATTTTGATGAAGAAATCCATTTGAGAGGATTTTCAGAAATAAAAACTATTTCGGATTCTTTTAATATGATGCTCAAAAAGATGCAGAAGGTGGAAAATTCCCGGCAGGAGTTTGTTTCCAATGTGTCCCATGAATTAAAGACGCCGATCACTTCCATTAAGGTGCTGGCGGATTCTCTCAATATGCAGGAGAATGTGCCAAATGAAGTGTATAAGGAATTTATGCAGGATATTGTCGTGGAAATCGACAGAGAAAATCAGATCATCAATGATCTGCTCGCTCTGGTAAAAATGGATAAAGCGGTGGCAGAGCTGAATATATCCCAGGTTAATGTCAATGATATGCTGGAAATGATTTTAAAACGTCTGCGTCCGATCGCGGCGAAACGAAATATAGAACTTGTCTTTGAGAGCTTTCGACAGGTTTCAGCGGAATGTGACGAGGTAAAGATGAATCTGGCCTTTACCAATCTGGTGGAAAACGGCATTAAATACAATGTGGCCGGCGGTTGGGTGAAAGTATCCCTGGATGCGGACCATAAATATTTTTATGTGAAAGTTACCGATTCGGGTATTGGTATTCCTAAAGAATATCAGGATCAGATCTTTGAACGGTTCTATCGGGTAGATAAGGCCCGGTCCAGAGAAACGGGAGGTACGGGCCTCGGACTGGCAATTACCAAAAATATCATATTAATGCACGATGGCGCGATCAAAGTGGTAAGTAAAGAGGATGAAGGTTCGACCTTTGTTGTGCGTATTCCTCTGAAGTATGTTCATGAAAATGCGAATGGAGGGGTGAAAAATGAAAAAATTTAAATTTTTTGCCGTTCTGTTCCTGTGCCTGTGTGTGACAGTGACGTCCACCGGCTGTGATTCAGCGAAGCATCTTTTGGCAAAATGGCGTCATGAAGAGGATGCAGAGGTTACAACGACGGAGGCTTCTCATGGTGTCTATCAGATGAATCTTGGCGAAACACGGCTCATAAAAGCGGCCTATGAATTGACGGCCGAATCGGCAGAAGAGCTGATCGGCCAATGCATTGAGGGCATGAAACAGACGCCGTCGGATAATGCATATAAGAGTGTGATTTCCGGTGATGTTCAGGTCGAAAATTATACTTATGACAGCAATAACCGGCTGGCGACCTTATATTTTAATGAATCGTATAATAAATTGCCGGCGGCCAGAGAGATATTGACCCGGGCAGCGATCGTAAAGACGCTGACACAGTTCAGCGATGAAATCCAATATGTGGCTTTTATTATTGGAAATACACCGATGACGACAGAGGATGGCAGTCTGATGATGATGCGGGGCAGGGATTTTATTGATAATATCAGCGGTAATATGGAATATGTCCGTGAAGACTATGTGACTATGTACTTTGTCAGTGAAGATGGAACAAAGCTTCAGGCTGAGGATGTCATTATAAAATATTTAAGTAAGATCAATTTGGAAACTGCCCTTGTGAACAGCCTGATTTCCGGACCGATCACAAAGGGGCTGAAACCGTCCTTATCACCGGATACGGTGGTCTATAAGGTAAATATCAGGGAAGATATTTGCTATGTGGATTTAAACCGAACATTTCTCGAACGGGTCAATGGGCAGAGCTTTGAACTGAATATTTATTCTGTGGTCAACACGCTGACCCAGATGACTGGAGTCAGCCGGGTCCAGTTCCTGATCGACGGCGTTATTTTCAGCGGAACTGTGGAAG